>DASQKJ010000045.1:0-2648 GCA_035630595.1 Methyloceanibacter sp. | reverse complement strand
CAGACCAGGCTCACGTGGATCGGAAGCACGAATCGCGAAGTCTACGTGGCCTTCGTGTGGCACACGGTGCCGATCCTGGGCATCACCGAATTGACCAGCAAGGAAGTGGTCGTAGGCGCCACCACGCCGGGCACGACCATGGTCGACTTTCCGCAGCTGGTGAACGAGGTGCTCGGATTCAAGTTCAAGATTGTTCGCGGATATCAAGGGACGCCCCAGATCAATCTCGCCATCGAGCGCGGCGAGGTGCAAGGCATGGGTGGCCTTGGCTGGGCTTCGGTCAAGGCGCAGACGCCGCACTGGATCAGCGAGCGGAAGATCAAGGTGCTCGCGCAATACGGCTTCAAGCGACATGCGGAGCTCAAAGATGTTCCGACCATGCTGGAGTTTGCGAAAACGGAGGCCGACCGTCAGGCGATGACGATGCTGTTTGCGCGCACCGAATACGGGCGGCCGTACTTCCTCCCGCCGGGTGTACCGATGGAGCGAGTGGCGGCGCTGCGACGCGCCTTCGACGCCACCATGATCGACCCGGCCTTCATCGCCGATGCCAACAGGCTGCAATTCGACGTGGATCCCCTCACTGGGGAACAGGTTCAAGCCTTGGTGGCTGAGCTTGCGGCAACGCCGCGCGAGGTGGTGGCGCGGGTGCGCGCGGCGCTGGAGGCGGCGCAGTAATCGGCTCGCACGCTCCCGGTCGGTGGAATGCAGGGGAGAAAGGGGCGATGAGGGGCGCAAGCGGTCATGAATTTTCTTAGCATTTGGTCGAATTCCGGCTGCGCCGACCGTCAATGAGCCGGCAGAGCATGTTGCCCGGCCACAACGATGGAGACGACCATGAAAATTCCATTCGCAGGACGTATGGCGAGACTGCGCCCGCCAGGGAGTGTGGGCGCCATCGCGGCCACGCTACTCGCAGGAGCGGTTATCGGAGGCTGGGCCATGTCGACGCTATCGACGACCAGCGCGGCGGCGGTCGGGGACCTGTCCGCATTCGAGACCATGCGCAGGAACGTCATCAACCCTCCGCCCCGCGATGAGCTAAAGCATCGCCTCATCGGCTCTTATGTTGTGAGCGGCACGGATCCTGACGGCAAACCTTACGCCGGCGCGGGCATCGTGGACATCGCCTTGGCACCCTCAGGCGCGCTCGAGCTCGACTGGGACAACGGCAAGCAGGTTGGCGTCGCCCAGGTGATCGGCGACACGCTGGTGGTGGCCTGCCTGTTCAAGGGTCGGACCGCCATCTTGATGATGACCAGCAATCCGGACGGCTCGCTCGCCGGCAAGTGGTCGCGCCGTACGGATCGGGGCCAGAAGGGCACTGAGACGTGGACGAAGGCATAGGCCAGACGCATTGCGACACGTCCGTCAACAGGCCCGTTGTGCTCGGCCTGGCGACGCCGCGCCGAGGTCGTTCGAAGGAGAGCGCGCTCAACGCGTCACAGCGATCGATCGGCAGGCTTTGGGCCTGTGGCGCGAGCCCGGGCATCGACCCCGCCGGAGGTGCAACCCGGCCATGATTTATTTTTGCGTCGGCCGGTCGAAATCCGCCCGCTTCGGACGTCAATAGTCCGGCGGAGCATGATGCCCAGCCGTGCCGAACGAAGGAGACCAAAATGCAATACATGCTGCTGATCTATGGCAACGAAGCAAACGCTGCGACCGCGGACAGGGCCACGGTCGAGCGGATTTCACCTGCCTATGCCGCCTATACGGAGGCGATGCAGAAGGCGCGCGTCATGGTCGGCGGCGGGCGCCTGCGCCCGACTTCGTCGGCGACGACCGTGCGGACCCCCGATGGCAAACCCCAGGTGCTCGACGGCCCCTACGCCGAGACCAAGGAGCAGCTTGGCGGCTACTACATCGTCGACGTGCCCGATCTTGACGCCGCAATCTCCTGGGCGACGCGCTGTCCCGCCGCCAGTCACGGCGCTGTCGAAGTGCGGCCGATCTGGATCGCGTGAGATCAATCGCTATGCCGGGAGAGAGTGACCAGCAGGCGCGCGAAACCGCCGAAGCGGTGGCGCGTCGGAGTTACGGCAAGCTGGTCGCCTTTCTCGCGGCCCGCACGAGGGATGTGACGGCCGCGGAGGACGCCTTGTCCGATGCCTTCGCCGCCGCCTTGGTCGATTGGCCGGTGCGCGGAATCCCCACGAGCCCCGAGGCGTGGCTGATGACGGTGGCACGGCGCAAGCTGATCGATGCTGTCCGGCGGCGGCGCAGCGGCGAGGGCGCTGCGGATCATCTGCGGTTAATGGCAGAGGAACTGGAGGCCATGGTGGCAAGCAAGCCGCAGATTCCTGATGAGCGCCTGAGCTTGATGTTCGCTTGCACGCATCCCGCGATCGAGCGCGGCATCCGGGCACCGCTGATGCTGCAGACTATTCTCGGCTTCGATGCCGCGACCATCGCGTCGGCTTTCCTGGTCTCGCCCGCCACCATGGGTCAGCGCCTGACGCGCGCCAAGAACAAGATCAGGCAGGCCGGCATTCCGTTTCGGATGCCGGAGCGCGCCGATCTGTGCGAGCGGCTCGATTCCGTTCTTGAGGCCATCTATGCCGCCTTCGCCGAAGGCTGGTCCGATCCTGCCGGCACCGAAACTCGCCGCCGAAATCTTGCCGAAGAGGGCATGTGGCTGGGACGGC
>DASQKJ010000044.1:0-19739 GCA_035630595.1 Methyloceanibacter sp. | reverse complement strand
ACCTTGATGGTCCCGCAATGGCCGTTGGTCGTCACCACGAACTTGTTCCAGCTTCCGTCGAACGGCTCCGCACTTGCCAGTGGAGCGAAACAGAACATTGCGAAAGCGGCCGACAGAGCGACGGCGCAGATCCGTTTGCCGATCATGGAAGTCCTCATGGGTGGGTTGTGATGCGTGTCAATGCGAGCTGTGGTGAGACCATCTCGTCCGGAGCTAGATTATCGCGAGCAAGGCGCGCCGACAAAGCCTATCCCCGGGTCCAGGAACGCGAACATTACCCGCAGCTCCTGGAGTCCGGCTTGCGCCGGAATGACGCATGCTACAAATTCGGGGTGAACGACAGGATCCGAACATGCCGAGCGCCAATTACGCCCTGTTCCGCAAGGCGATCCTGCAAGAGAAGCAGATCACCTGCCTGGATCAGGGCTATTACCGGGAGCTCTGTCGGCTCATCATCGGCCATACGCGCGGCGCGGAACGGGTGCTCGCCTTTCAGTTCGGCGGCCGGAGCAGCCGGCCCTTGCCGCGCGGCGGTGCCTGGAAATGTCTCGACCTCGCACGGGTCGAAGACGCGGCGTTGCGCGACGGGCCGTGGCATGAGGGCGCGAGCCACAAGGCAAAGCAAAGTTGCGTCGAGGAGATCGACCTCGACATCAACATCCATGTGCGCAAGCGGCAGGCGTGACGGGCACGCGCAAATTGCAGGGGCGGAAGGGGTTGGCTTCGGCGCTCAGACGCCTATGCGCGCAAGCGCGCTCAATCTCACGCCAACAGGAGACGGCCGTTATTTCTGCGTCATGTTCCGGATGACGCCGACCAGGAGCATGAGGATCATGCCGCCCACCGCGCCACCGGCGATATTGCCGACCCAGCCCTCGACCACCTGCCCGGCGAAGGTGCCGATGAGCTGGCCCATGATGCCGCCGCCGACCGCGCCCGCGATCGCGTTGCCCAGCGTGCCGAGCGAATATTGGTTGGCCGCGGCGCCCGCCGCGGTGCCGCCGACGCACCCGACACGAGCTGAACGAGAAGTGCTGTGAAATCCATCTGGTGGTTGCCCAGTCGCATATCTTAGACGCAACCGGCCTACCAATCACTAGCGCGCTAAACTTATCCCCGCCCCCTCGGGGCGGCATTAAACTCCGCCCATGGCACGGCACGGGGCTGCAGCGGCGTATCGCTGCGGGGGCTTACCGCATGGCATTGAAGGCGATGGAAATGCCGAACAGCAGCTTGGCCGCGTAGGCAAGGCTGAGATAGATCGCCACGGTGGCGCCGTGCCGAACCAGTCCGAAGATGCTGTTGGAGATTAAATGCTCGGGTCGCGCCCTGCGCCGCATGCGTTCGGCGACCCGGCTGATCAGTCGGCCATCGCGGACCGGCGCGCCCATGAAGCCGGCGGCCTCGATGAGGAACCAAGGGTTCCCCGAATTGGTGTCGTCGCTATCGACGCTGTCTGCTTCGTTCATGTGCCCATAAGCATCCTTTTCGTGTTGGTTTCAGGTCTAGTTCGCATATAGGTACGCAAATGGGCTTGCGCGAGCGGTTTTGCTTTCCGTAAGCAGGACAAGGTTCAAGCGGCGCGGAATCAGATGCCGAACGAGACTTACGAGGCCAGCCACAGGACAGAGCAGAGCCGCCTCGAGGAGATGGATATCCATGTCACAAGGGCCACTAGGCCGCCAAATCCCGGCCCCAGCACAACAAAGTGCGCGGCTGGAACGAGGCGGCGGGGCTTGACCCCGGCCCGCCCCTCTGCCTACGAGGACGGGATTATCGGCTTATTTTGCAGACAAATTGGGCCGAATCGGCCACGCGTTTAGGGTTGGGGCGGGGTGCTAAGCCGCCCAGCGGCCGTCCTGGACGGCAAACGGAGAAGCAGGCTAAACCCGGGCGGGGGTCCCGCGCCGAGGATGGGAGAACAACGACATGATGTCGAAATCCGAACTTATTCAGAAGATCGCCGATGAAACTTCGCTGGCGAAGAAGGATGTGAAGGCGGTCGTCGAGTCGCTGGCGGGTGTGGGCTACGCCGAGCTGAAGAAGGCCGGCGCCTTCCTGCTGCCGGGCTTTGCCAAGTTCATCGTCGTCAAGAAGCCGGCCACGCCGGAGCGCACCGGGGTCAATCCCTTCACCAAGGAGCCGACCGTGTTCAAGGCCAAACCGGCCCGCAAGACGCTGAAGGTCCGCCCGGTGAAGGCCGCCAAGGACGCGGTGTGAGCTGAAAGGTAGGCCGATGGCAGACGCGTCAGCATTGGCGGAAATCGAGAAGCGCATCCAGCTGGTCGAGGACAATCTGCGCCAGCTGGTGGAGCAGGCGGCCGCCTATTCCGGGGCCGCCGACGAAGAGCGCAACGCCGACCGCATCGCCGATCAGCAGGCGAAGCTGGATGCACTGCTACAGGCCCGCGAGGCGCTATTGAGCAAGGGCTGACGGCCGGCCGGCTCGCCGGCCGCGACCGCACGACAAGCGCTGCACCGCGGAGGCGGCAACGCAGCCGCTGCGGCGGTTTTGCGTGTCGCCGTGGAACCGGCGCCTCGGGCCCACGATTTTTTTATCGGCAGAGGGAACGCTTCGCATTGCCGATCGTTGAGGCGGCGGAGGGATTGCAGCACCAAGTCGACACGAGCCGCCCTGCCCGCGCGCAGGCCGACTCCGTTGCCCGTTCCGCGCTGCTTTCGCCCCCGCGTTTCGGTAAATCGCGTCACCCGACATCGAGGACGGAGCGATCCGCCCTCCCGGTGCTCGGCCTCTGTCCGATCGTGGGGGACCTGATGGGTCAACCGAAGCTCAGTCCTGCGGCCACTGTGCTCCCCTTGGGGGCGGTTCGCGTCGCCAAGCGCGAAGCCGGGAACCGCGTCGAGGCGAAGACCAACGGCCAGCGGCCGGGCGTCATGCAGCCGCCTTTGCCGCCCGCGCCCGACGGGATCGACCTCATCAACGCCAAACCGAAAAGCGATTTGCGCCGCCCTTCGGTCCCAAGCACGCCGCAGATCGCGCAGCGTTTTGCGCCGCGTGTGCAAGCGGCTCCTCCGCCAGCCGATCCCCGCGTGGCCGGCCAGGCGCCCCTCGCCGCACCTCTGCTCGCACTCAGCTCGGGCGTACGGACCCTGGCCGCGGTGCTCATCCTTGTCGCAGTGCTGCCGAATGTCATTCTTGGCGCGCTTCTCTGGTTCCGTCCGGCAGAGCCTCCCTCGTACGTCACCGCCCTGCCGCCCAAGGACAACCAGGGGCCCGCGGTTCAGCTCGACATTGCCTTCCCGGTCCTCTCCGCGCCGGCCATGGTGGAAGCGGCGGATGGCGAGACCGTCGCCTTCCCGCTCACGCTCGACGGCACCGACGGCGTCCCCGCCGGCAGCGCCATCGTCATTCTCGGCCTGCCCGAGGGCAGCGCCTTGTCCAATGGTCGCCGCCTGGGCGCAACCGGATGGAGCTTGCGCCCCGGGGAGATCGGCGATCTGCAGCTTGCACTGCCTAAAGGCGGCGGCGGCGATTACCAGCTGGTCAGCCAGCTCGTGGCGCCCGAGCTAAGGTTCATCACCGACGCCGCAACGCGGCTCAGGATCGCCCCCGGCCCGGCGATTGGCGCTCTGGCCACCGACGAGGCCGCGGAGGCGGACCCGACCGAGACAGCGTCGGTCGCGCAAACGCGAGCGGACCGCGACGCGGCAACGACGATGCCAGAGGCTATGCCGTTGCCGACCAGGCGCCCCGACCCGCGCGCAGGCGACGATGGACGTGCGGGGTGGGTCAAGCCCTCGGCCTATGTCAATCTTCGCAAGTCGCCGTCATCCTCGGCGCCGGTCGCCGGCGTGGTTGCCAAGGGAGCCAAGCTCCGCGTCATGGCGCGGAAGCGCGGCTGGGTGCAGGTCGCCAACCCCGCGACATCGCAGAACGGCTGGATCTATTCAGGCTATGTCGAGACGGTGCCCTGACTGCGGTGGAGCTAAACCAAGCCACCTGGTATCTGGTGGCGACTAGTTGGCCTCTTGCGGGACGGAGATCGCGTCAGGCCCCTGGCAATCGCCAAAGGCGGGTGCATCGGCATAGGTCAGGCAGGAGGCCTTCGGCAAATCGCTCGGCCCAAGGGTCATCGGCAGCGTTGCACGCCCCACCGAGCAGCCCGCGAGGGCAACGGGCAGCAAAAGGATGATCAGCGCCTTGGACATCTCGATCCCGCGGGTTGGGCTTGACTCGTTCTCAAGAAATGAGGTCCGGCCGGGCGAATTTCAAGGTTCAGACCGCAGGCGCGTCGCCCTAAGGAAGCAGAACGAGCGGCAGGATCGTGCGGCCGGGCGGGAAGCCTTCGCCGTCCGAGACATCTTCCTCGAAGACCTCTAAATGGCCGATCTGCCGCGCTTCCACGCTATAGGCCACGGCGAACGAAAACGGCCCCGGCCCGTCGACCCCGCCGCCTGGCGCATGACCGCGCGCCAGTTCCGCTCCGTTGCGGCCGAGGAGCCGCCACTGGACATTGCTCTCGAAGGTGCGCGAGCAGCCAGTGACGGTGAAGCCGCTTTCCACGCGTTGGCCGGCGCGCGGCGTCGCAACGATCACGAAGGCCGCATCGAGCGCGCCGTCCTCGTTCGCACAATTGTCGGCAACCGGTCCGGCGTCGATCCATGACCCCATGGCGACGGCCGGCTCCGCGCTCAGGCCGCAAGCCACCGCCACGAGACCAAGCACAACGGCGAGCCCGCTCTTCCGCACTCTTGACCTCATGGCGGGGCCGGTTCCGCCCTGCAGAGGTGGCGGCTAGCCGGCCACCTGCTTGATGACCCGCACGATCAGAAGCAGGATCACCGCGCCGAGAAAGGCCGTGAGGATGGCGCCGAGAATGCCGCCGCCGAGCGTCAGCGCGATGCCGAGCGCCGGAAACAGGAAGCCGGCGAGCAACGCTCCCAGGATGCCGATGACGATGTCCCCGACCAGGCCGAAACCGGTCCCTTGCACGAGCAGGCCGGCGAGCCATCCGGCGATGCCCCCGACCACGAGAGCGATAATGAGTGCTTCCAGCATTGTTCCCCCCCCCCTTTTTTTTTTCGCTAAATTAGCGACCGCGCAGTTTAGCACGAGTCGGCCGTAGGCAAGCGGTTCGCGCTAGGCCGCGGCAAGGTCCCGATCGAGAGCGGTGGCGCGCTCTAACGCCGGCCGCTGCTCGAGCCTGCCGACATAGGCTACGAATTCGGGCCGCTTGGGCAAGAGGTCGAACATCATGCCCCAGCGCAAGGTGGAGCCGACGATCACATCAGCGGTAGTGAACTGCTCGCCGACGAGATAGGGCCCCAGCTCGACGCCCTTCGCCACGACACTCATCACCGTGTCAAAATCGCCGTAGCCGAGCGTACCCCGACGCGGCTCCTCCCGGCGCGGTAAGGCGCGGTCGGTGATGGCGGGCTCGATGCAGCTCGGGCTGAAGAACAGCCATTTGAGATAGACGCCGCGGCGCGGATCGCCGACGGGCACATTCAGTCTTGCTCCGGGAAAGGCGTCGGCAAGATAGGTACAGATGGCGGCGGCCTCGGTGATCACGACATCGCCATGGCGAAGCGCGGGCACTTTGCCCATCGGGTTGACGGCGAGGTAGTCCGGCCGGGCCTGCTCTCCCTTGGTAAGGTTTAGCACGTGAAGGTCGTAAGGCTCACCGACTTCCTCCAACATCCAGCGTACGATCGACGAGCGCGACGGCGCCGCGTGATAAAGCGTCAGATCGGCCATCGCCCCTCTCCTTCGGTTCCGGCCTCCCCTAAGACGCGGTTGTGGCGTTATGATGATGGGTGGGAGCATGACCATGGTCAACAAGCCAGCAAAAAGCTGGTCGCAAGGCGTTAGCGCATCCTCGGATATCGCTGGCCGGCCGGCCGCTAACCCGAACGGCCAAAAAGTCGGAGCGAACAATCGACGGCTAGCCCTGCTCGGCCTTGGCCCAGCCTTCGACCTCGCCGATCCAGTGCTCGGCGTGCTGGGAGAAGGTGGCGAGCACCGCATCGAAGGCCGCCTCTTCGGCGGCTTCGCTGCCGCGCTCGGTCTGCAGATCCTGGAACACCTGCCGGTAATCGGCGTAGCCCTCCATCTCTTCCCTGCGATGCCACCAGAAATCGCCGATGAAGAAGAACTTGATCCAGGAGAACAGGCAGTCGGTCCAATCCTCAAGGTAGTAGCGCAGATGCACGCTCGGCGCGCAGAGATACAGATCGGCCCCGCTTAGCGCCTGCGATCCGCTGGCGGCGCAATCCTCGCTGGTGGCGATCTCGACCAGCCTGCCGTCGAGGAACGGATGCTCGGGGCATTCGAGAACGACGAAGCTCATGCGGTCGGCGGCCGGATAGAGGCCGCGCGGGTCGAACAGCTTGAAGTCGATGCCCCGCAACCGCGCATTCCCGATGGCGAGAAGCGGCGCATCCTTTGCGGCAGGATCCTCGCGGAGGCTCACGCCGGCGTCGCGCGCGGCGGCGATCAGTGCTTTGGGATTTGCGCTGACCCAGCTCGAAATCAGGATTGCGCCGGAGAAATCCTGGTCGATGGTCTCTACGTTGGCGCGCGGGCGCACCACGGCGCCACGCTGCTCGTTCAACACGCTGAGCACGCGGGGCCGTTCCGGCTGCTGCAAGCGCAGATATTCGTCGCTGCGCGCCGCGAGCCGGTGCAAATGGCCCAGCAGGCGGGAGCGCGTGCGCGGTTCGCGGCAGTTGCCTTTCCAGACAACAGCGACCGAGGGCATGGTTTACGGTCCCCCTTAAAAGCGATTGAGCCAGCGGCAGGGAGATTGCCCCCGCCTCGGAGCGCGTGCAAGCGAAGACGCTGAAAAGGGTTGCCTCGAAATTCACTTATGCCCCTTGGTGGGCCGCGATCATCACCCTTAATCAGTGTGGTGATATAGTGGAGTTCGATCGCGACGCTCGTGATCGCGAGCCGCGCATAAGTCCGAGGGCGAAAATGGCCGCGGCGTGGTCACCAGATCGGTAACCACGCCGCTCAGTTGGCAATCGGCTGCAGTGCACGCGCTCGGCGCACCCCGGCAAGCCGAGTATCGTCGCGTTCGCCTAGGCTTTGGCGTGGCGCGCGCCGTGGCCTGCTCCCGCCAGCATGCCGGCAACCTTCTCCGACACATATCCGAACACGGCGCCGATTATCATCGAAAGGACGATGACGAGGACCGGGTTCTCCATCGACATGGCCGTCATACTTCCGCCCTTCATCAGCGCGTAGGCGGCGACCGAGGCGAAGCCATAGACTTGCGCCGGGATAACGGAGAACATCGGAATATTGGCGAGCAGAACCATGGCCGCCACGCCGACGCCGACGCAAATCGCCGGCCAGACGGCTGCCGGTAGGCTGCCGCCGATCGCCGCACCGGCGGCGATCAAGGTAATGCCGGCGATGACCGCGCCGGCGGCGTTGTTGAGGATAGTGGTTTGCAGGCCCTGCTCCTTACCGCCGCAATGGAAATAGCAGCCCCAGGCGATGAACGCGGCCCAGATCGCAAGCACCCCGCCGAGCGGCCCTAGGAAGAGCCAAGTGGCGATCGCGCCAAGCACACCAACGCTAATGGCAAGTGCTGTATTCGAGGACATCTCACCCCCCTTTCGTGAAAGAGCGGGCGGATGCGCCGAAAGGCCGGCGGTCCACCGGCTCAATGGAGCGGAGCCATTTTTATGCCTGAACGATTCGGCCCCCGCATAGAGCATAGCCCAAAGCGGTCCTAAACTGAACACGGATTTCAGCATTTTGCCCAATTGCTAATCATTCAGGCCGATTTCGGGCGTCGCTTCCGGCTTGAACCGCGAGGTGCCGCGGGCCAAGTTCGAGCCGATGGCTGGCAAGGTTCACATCGTCGGCGGCGGACTGGCGGGCAGCGAGGCAGCCTGGCAACTCGCGGGAAGCGGCGTGCCGGTCGTGCTGCACGAGATGCGCCCAGGCCGCCAGACCGAAGCGCATCAGACCGCCGACTTTGCCGAGCTGGTCTGCTCCAACTCGTTCCGCTCCGATGAATGGGAGACCAATGCGGTCGGCCTGCTGCACGAGGAGATGCGCCGCGCCGGTTCCTTGATCATGCGCTCAGCCGAGGCGAACAAGCTGCCGGCCGGGGGCGCGCTTGCCGTCGACCGCGAAGGCTTTGCCGCCGAGGTGAGCCGCGCGCTCGAAGCACATCCCCTGATCGAGATTGCCCGCGAGGAGATCGCAGGGCTGCCACCGGCCGAGTGGAACAGCGTCATCGTGGCGACGGGTCCCCTCACCTCCCCCGCATTGGCGCGTGCCATCCAGACGCTGACCGGCGAAGCCGAGCTTGCCTTCTTCGACGCCATCGCCCCGATCGTGCATTACGACACGATCGACATGCAGGTGTGCTGGCGCCAGTCGCGCTATGACAAGGCAGGCCCCGGCGGCAGCGGCGCCGATTACATCAACTGCCCGCTCGACAAAGTGCAGTATGAGGCGTTCATCGCGGCACTGCTCGCCGCCGAGAAGACCGCCTTCAAGGAATTCGAAACGACGCCCTATTTTGAGGGTTGCCTGCCGATCGAGGTGATGGCCGAACGCGGCTCCGAGACATTGCGTTACGGGCCGATGAAGCCGGTCGGCCTCACCAACCCGCATCGCCCGGGCGTGAAGCCCTATGCCGTGGTGCAGCTGCGCCAGGACAATGCGCTCGGCACGTTGTGGAACATGGTCGGGTTCCAGACCAAGCTGAAACACGGCGAGCAGGTAAGCGTGTTTCGTACCATCCCGGGACTGAAGCGCGCCGAGTTCGCGCGGCTCGGGGGCTTGCATCGCAATACCTTCCTCAACAGCCCGCGGCTGCTCGACGAGACGTTGCGGCTGAAGGCCGACCGGCGCTTACGCTTCGCCGGGCAGATCACCGGCGTGGAGGGCTATGTGGAGTCGGCGGCGATCGGCTTGCTCGCCGGCCGCTTCGCCGCGGCCGAGCGGGTTGGCCGCGAACCGTCTTTGCCGACTCCCACCACGGCGCTCGGCGCCTTGCTTAACCACATCACGGGCGGCCATCTGAGCGCGGACGGCGAAGGCGCGGCGCGCAGCTTTCAGCCGATGAATGTCAATTTCGGCCTGTTCCCACCCATTGCCGTGCCCGCGTCGCCGCGCGGCAAAGGCCCGCGCTCGAGGCGTGGGTTCGATCGGAAGCGTGCGCTTGCCGCGCGTGCACTCGCCGATCTCGACGGCTGGCTGGCATGTCCTGCCTCGGTCGCCGCGGAGTAAACCGGCGCGTTAAGGCAACATAGCGTCACATCGTCGTAAATCGGCATGTGTAAGGCGCCTTGAAGAGGCCGCTTTGTGTATCGCCGCACTTTGGGTATGGTGAGGCAGTCATGGTCAATTCTGGATTCGTTCCCACACCTATCAACTGGGCTTTGGAAATCTCTGCCGGGCGGCACACGAGAGCTCAGGTGAGTTTCAGGTCTTCGCGGTCCTGATCGCGATGCCCACAGACGACAGTTTTCCGCGCGCATTGCCTGTTGCCTCCAGCAAGGCGAGGCCCCACGGCGGCAAGCTCTCCGACATCTTGAACGCCATTGCCGCCGATCAGACGCGGGATCGTGTATCGATTGCCGATCTGTTCGAGGTGATGCGAGACCGCGCCTTCGGCGCGCTGATGCTGATCTTCGCGGCTCCCAACGTTCTACCGCTGCCGCCGGGCAGCTCCAGCGTGCTCGGCGCGCCGCTGATTTTCCTGGCGGCTCAGCTGGCGCTTGCCTGGCCCGCACCCTGGCTGCCCAAGCTGATGGCGTCGCGTTCGATGTCGCACGCCGACTTCGCTCGCGCCGTCGGCAAGGCCTCGCCCTGGCTCGCCAAGGCCGAAAAGCTGCTGAAGCCGCGATTGAGCTTCCTGACGCGGCCGCCATTCGAGCAGGCGATCGGCCTTCTGTGCTTCATTCTCGCGGTCATTCTGTTTCTGCCAATTCCGTTCGGCAATATGCTGCCGGCGCTGGCGATCTGCCTGTTCTCGCTGGCAATCCTCGAACGCGATGGGATCGCAGCGATCCTTGGCGCGGTTGTTACGGTCGCCTCCATCGTCGTCGTCTGGACGGTGCTCTACGCGCTTATCAAGAGCGCGATCTTCATTTTCCGCAACGCTCTGGCAATCTGAGTCCGAGGGGGCTTGGCCGAGCTCGAGATATATCTCGAGATATATTACGACAGACCAATCATCATGGCGGGGCCGGCTTTGCTTGTCCTCGAGGGCCCGCGAAGGCCTCGCCAGCAACATTGAGAGGAGATCATGCCTACCGCCGATAGCAGTTGGTCCGACATCATCGGAATCCTGTCGGTTCTCCTACTGGTGGCTGCGAACGGTTTCTTTGTCGCATCCGAATTTTCCCTGGTCGCAGTTCGCCGCAGCCGCGTGGCTCAACTCGTGGCGGCCGGGCGAACGAACGCAAAGGCCCTGCTACAGGCCGTCAACAATCTCGATGCCAATCTTGCGGCCTGTCAGTTGGGCATCACGATCTCGTCCCTGGCGCTTGGCTGGATCGGCGAGCCGGCCTTGGCGACCCTGATCGAGCCGGCGCTCGTAGGCGTGCTTGGCTCCATGGCGACCGCCGGCGCTCATGCGATTGCCGTCGCGATCGCCTTCAGCATCATCACGATCCTCCACATCGTCCTGGGCGAGCTGGCGCCGAAGAGCCTGGCGCTGCAACGCAGCGAGGGAACGGCGCTGCGCATCGTGCGACCCCTCAACCTGTTTCGCCGCCTGCTCTGGCCCGCGATCGTCTCCCTCAACGGACTTGGCAATCTGGTGTTGAGACTTTGCGGCCTGCGTCCGGGAAATGCCGAGGAATCGTTGCATTCTCCGGAAGAGCTCAAGCTCTTGATCGCCGCCAGCCAGGAGGCGGGCTTGCTGCAGCGGGCGCAGCAGGAATTGGTCGAACGCGTCCTGAGCATCGGCAATCGCCGCATCACCGACATCATGACGCCCCGTGTGGATGTCGAGTGGATCGACGCCGACGATGACCGTGAGGAGATCCTCAAGCGAATTCGCGAATGTCGCCACGAGCAGCTCCTGGTCGGCAAGGGGACCGTCGACGTGCCGATCGGCATGATCCTGAAGAAGGATCTACTCGATCAAGTTCTCGCCGGACAGGCGCTCGAACCGCTGTCGGTCATTCGCCAGCCTATCGCGCTGCACGAGGCGATGCCGATTTTCCGAGTGCTGGAGCAATTCAAGCGGGCACCGGTCCGCTTGGCGACGGTTCTCGACGAGTACGGCGCGTTGCAGGGAATCGTGACCCAGACCGACTTGCTCGAAGTCATCGCCGGCGAGCTTCCCGAGGTTGACGGCGAAGGGCCAGGCATCGTCGAGCGCGACGACGGTTCCTTCCTCATCGACGGCATGATGTCGGCGCCAGATTGTTTCGATCGGCTCGGCTTTAGCGGCGGACCCACGGGCGATTTTCACACGGTCGCGGGCTTCGCGCTGTCCCAACTCGGCCATCTCCCCGAAATCGGGGAATCGTTCGACTATGAAGGCTGGCGCTTCGAAGTCGTCGATCTCGACGGCCGCCGCATCGACAAGGTGCTGGCGATTCCGCCCAAAGTCCCGGTTGAATCCTCTGAATGAGACACTTTAGTCCCAGGTGGCCATGCGCCATAGCCGATAGAGTGGGTTGATGCCCGCGCGTTCGTGCAGCGGATCGCGGCCTTTCGCCAGGGCAGCCAGATAGGGTTCGACCAGGCAAAGCGGAAGAAAAGCGGCTTGCGCAGGCGGATCGAGCTTTGCCGCGAGGCCGCTCGCTTCGCCGAGCGCAACTCTCGCGTCCTTCCGCAATTCGGCGAGCACCTCATGGAGACCTTGGCTGGTCTTGCCGGCCAGTATCTCCTCCGGCGAGGTTCCGCGGGCGCGCAGCGCGTCGGCGGGGAGATCGACCCGGCGGCGCGCCGCATGTACCGGCAAAGCGCGCATCAAGCCGGTCAGCCCATAAGCCAGTCCTGCCTGGGCCGCGGCAGGCTCGATGGAAGACCTGCTCGCGCCAAGGCACTCGGCGCTCAAGGCGAACAGCGAGCCGGCGGTGTCGCGGAGATAGGTTTCGAGCGCCGCCTTGTCAGACATGATGCCGGTCCCAAGATCGAAGGCGCGGGCGTCGATCATCGCGTCGATGCGTTGGCGCGAGAGCTTGCGCCGCCGCAGCGCCTCGCCGAGCGCATCGGCCACTGGCTGACCGGTCGGTTCCCCGTCGCCGGCGCGCTCCACCGCTTCGCGCCACCATTGCAGGCGGATCGCGCCTAGATCCGGCTCGCTCACCTGCTCAGCGATGCGGGCAAGTTCGACATTGAAGGCGATCAGCGCAAGAAGATCGGCGCGAGACTCGCGCGGCGCGAACAGGGCGGCGATGGCGCGGTCGGGGTCGCCTTCCCGCGCGATGCGTCTAACCGTGTCGCCCAGCTTGGCCGCATGCAAGGTCTGCTCGCCTCAGGCTCAAACGCGGGCCGGCGCCGCTCCCCTGCCCTTGGCGGGCGCCGGCGCTCCGCTCCACGCTTCGCGCTGCACGCCGAGGATGAGCTGTAGCGGCGAAGCCACGAAGATCGAAGAATAGGCGCCGATCACGATGCCCCAGCACATCGCCAGGGCGAAGCCGTAGATCGCTTCGCCGCCGAAGAACAGGAACGGCAGCATGGCGAGGAAGGTCGTGACATGGGTCAAGACCGCGCGCGACAAGGTCTCGTTGATCGACAGATCGAGCAGCTCGACCATCGGCATGCGCTTATATTTGCGCAGATTCTCCCTGATCCGGTCGAAGATCACGACCTTGTCGTTGAGCGAGTAACCAATGATGGTCAGGATCGCGGCGATGCTCGACACGTTGAACTCGAGCTGCAACAGGGCGTAGAGCCCGATCGTGCCCGTCACGTCATGAACCAGCGATGCGATGGCCGCCACGGCAAACTGCCATTCGAAACGGAACCAGACATAGATCAGGATGCCGAGCATGGCGACCACCACGGCGATCGTGCCGCTGGCGATCAGCTCGCCGGAAATGGTCGGCCCGACGATCTCGACCCGGCGATATTCCACCTCATCGCCAAGCGCTTGCTTGACCTTGGCGATGGAAGCCTGCTGCTCCTGCTCGGTCGGTTGCGAGGCGATGCGGATAAGCACGGCATCGGGCGCGCCGAATTCCTGGATCTGAATCTCGCCAAGGCCGAGATGGCTGACCTTGCCGCGAATGTCGGCGAGATTAGCCGGGCCTTCCTTGGTCTTGATCTCGATCAGCGTACCGCCCTGGAAATCGATGCCCATGTTCAGCCCCATGGTGGCGACGAGGATCAGGGGGACGATGGTCAACAGGGCGGAGACGATCCAAGAGATCGTCCGCATTCCGACGAAATCGATTTTGGTATCCGGGGGGACGAAGTGAATGCCGCGAAACATCTGAATTCCTCTAAATCGGTATTTCCTTTGGCCGCATCCAGCGCAACCAATAGGCGACCATGAGCCGCGTGACGGTCACGGCGGTGAACATCGAGGCAATGATGCCGATCGTCAGCGTCACGGCGAAGCCGCGGACCGGTCCGGACCCGAGCCAGAACAGGACCAATACCGCGATCAAGGTTGTGACGTTGGAATCGATGATGGTGATGAGCGCGCGCGAATAGCCGGCGTCGACCGCCGCATAGGGGGACTTTCCGGCGCGTATCTCCTCGCGTATTCGCTCGTTGATCAGCACGTTGGCGTCCACGGCGATGCCGATGACCAGCACGATGCCGGCGATGCCGGGGAGCGTGAGCGTCGCTCCCATCAGCGAGAGCACGGCGAAGATGAGCGCCATGTTGAGGATGACGGCGATGTTGGCGAACATTCCGAACAGACCGTAAGCCGCCACCATGAAGACCATCACGAGGATGAGCCCCATGATCGCCGCCTTCTTGCCCGCTTCGATCGAGTCGGCGCCGAGGCTCGCGCCCACCGTCCGCTCCTCGATGACGCTGAGCTTGGCCGGCAGGGCGCCTGACCGCAGCAGCACGGCGAGGTCGTTGGCGCGCTGCACGGTGAAATTGCCGCTGATTTGCCCGGTACCGCCGAGGATCGGCTCGCGGATCACCGGCGCGGAGATCACCTTGTTGTCGAGCACGATGGCGAAAGGCAGACCGACATTCTCCTGCGTGACCTTACCGAAACGCTTGGCGCCGGCGGCGTCGAAACGGAAGGTGACCACCGGCTCACCGGTGCGGCTGTCGAAGCCGGGCTGCGCGTCGACCAGATTTTCGCCGCTCACCATGACCTGGTCCTTGAGCACGTAGGGAATCGGCGGCGTGTCGTTGGAGTAGACAAGCACACTGCCGACCGGGACCTGCTTGGTCTCGGAGGCTTGCGCCGCGTCGACGGCAGGATCGACCAGCTTGAATTCCAGCTTGCCGGTCTCGCCGATCAAGGTCTTCAGGCGCTCGACGTCGGAGATGCCGGGAACCTGGACGAGCACGCGGCTACGGCCTTCGCGCTGGATGCTCGGTTCGGTCGTGCCGAAGGCATCGACCCGGCGTCTAATGGTCTCGATCGAAGCCTGGATTGCGGAGGTCATGCGGTGGGCGAGGCCCGGGTCTGTGACCGTCAGCACGATGCGATTATCGGTCCCGCGCTTCACCTCAAGGTCGCTGCCGGAAAAGCCGCCGAACACATCGCTGCCGATCGGGACGGCAAGCTTCTTCAACTCGGCCTCGGCCTTGTCTAGATCGGCTGCCTCGCGGATCTTCACCGATACGGCACGGCTGGCAACGTCCTGGGTCAGGTCGGAATAGCCGATCCGGGCGCTGCGCAAGCTCTCGCGGACGTCGCCGCGAATATTCTTGAGCCAGTCCTCGATCATCTCCTTCTCGTCGATCTGATAGAGGAGATGGGCGCCGCCCTGAAGGTCGAGGCCGAGATTGACCTGCTTGTGCGGAAGCCAGTTGGGTAAGTTCGCCAACGTCGAAGCCGAGAAGAGGTTCGGAAGCGCGAAGACGACGCCGAAAGCCGCGACAATGGCGACCAGGATCAGCTTCCATCTTGGAAATTGCAGCATTGAAGCTCTCGAACTCCGGTCCAGGCTAACGGTGGAAGCGGTGGCTCATCCGGCTAAGTGCTTATGACGCAGCCTTGGCTTTCGCCGCCGGGGGGGCCGGCTCACCCTTGCCGCGCACTTCAGACACGGTCGACCGCACCACCTTGATCTTCACGTTGTCGGCGATTTCCACCTGGAGCTCCTGATCCTCAACCTTGGCCACTTTGCCGATGATGCCGCCCGAGGTCACGATCGTGTCGCCGCGGCGGATGGAAGCGACCATGTCCCGATGCTCTTTCAGCCGCCTTTGCTGCGGCCGGATCATCAGGAAATACATGATGCCGATGATTAGCATGGTGGGGACGATCAGGCTATTCAGCATGTCGAACGCACCTGGGGCGGCTTGAGCGTAGGTGAACCCTGGCATTGCTCCTGTCCTTTGCTTGGCTTAAGGATGGCCGCCCTCGACGGTCGCCGCCCTTTGTCGTCCCACGACGGGCACTTAACCTTCCGAAGGTGGCGCGACTATAGCGGCCTAAACCACCTTTGCAACGGGCGCGAGATGAACTTTCAGGAGCCTCTTTCCGGCCTTTTCGAGCGGATTGCCCGGGCGATCGAGCGGGTTGGCCCGCGGCCGCCCGAGACCCCGGATTTTGGGGCCGCGAGCGCCTTCGTGTGGCAGGCCGAGACGGAGGGCTTTCTGCCGGTGAAGCGGGTCAATCGCCTGCCGCTGTCGTTGCTCAAGGGCATCGATCAGGCGCGCGATGCGCTGCTCGAAAATACACGCCGGTTCGCGATTCGCCTCCCGGCCAACAATGCGCTGCTGTGGGGCGCGCGGGGTATGGGCAAGAGCTCGCTGGTGAAGGCCGTGCATGGCGAAATTGTGGGGCTCACGCTGGTCGAAATCCACCGCGAAGACATCGCCTCGCTGCCGCGTGTACTCACCCATTTGCGCGATGCCGGAGGGCAGCGCTTCATCTTGTTTTGCGACGATTTGTCCTTCGAGGGAGAGGACACCGCCTACAAATCGCTCAAGGCCGTGCTCGAAGGCGGGATCGAGGGGCGGCCCGACAACGTGCTGTTCTACGCCACCTCGAACCGGCGGCATTTGATGCCGCGCGAGATGGTCGACAACGAGCGCTCCACCGCGATCCATCCGGGCGAGGCGGTCGAGGAAAAGCTCTCGCTCTCCGACCGGTTCGGCTTATGGATCGGCTTCCACAATTGCAGCCAAGACGATTATCTGGCGATGGTGCGGGCCTACGCCGCGCATTACCGGCTCGGGATCGGCGATGCTGAGCTGCGCGACCAAGCGCTTGCTTGGGCGCTGGCGCGCGGCAGTCGGTCTGGCCGGGTCGCCTGGCAATTCATCCTGGACCTCGCCGGACGGCTCGATAAGCCGCTTTAGTTTATTGCCTCCTCATGCTGAGGAGCGCGCGAAGGGCGCGTCGCGAAGCACGAGAGAAGAAACGGCCACCCTTCGAGTCGGCCGCGTTCCGCCGCCTCCTCAGGGTGAGGTTTCGTCAGAGCTAGTCGGCGTTGGCCGCCTGGTCGCTCATATATTTAGTGGGATCGACGGGGCGCGAGCCCTTGCGCAGCTCGAAATGCACCAGCGGCTGACTGACCGCGCCGGTGGCGCCGGCCTTGGCGACGACCTGGCCGCGCCGCACTTTCTCGCCGCGCTTGACCAGGATCTCCGCGTTATGCGCGTAGGCCGAGACCCAGTTATTGGCGTGCCGGATCAAGACGAGATTGCCGTAGCCCTTCAGCTCGTTGCCGGCATAAGCGACCACGCCGTTCTCTGCAGCCTGCACCGAAGTACCCTGCGGCACGGCGAGGTCGATGCCGTCATTGTGGCCGCCATCGGGCCGCGCACCGAATTGGGCGATGACCCGGCCCTTGACCGGCCAGCGGAAGCTGTTGCCCGACATCGGATCGGGCGCCGGCAACTGCTCGACGCTGGCTAGGCGCTGGCTGCCGTTGCCGGTGATCTCCGGCGAAGCGACGACATCGTCTTCCGGCTGCTGCTTGGCGGCATCGCCCGAAGACTTGGCGACCGGTTTGGCGCCAGCATTGGTCTCAACTTCCTCGGCCAGCGACTTGGCCCCAGGCGGCAGGATAGTCGTGGTCTTGACGACGCGCACCGCGGTCTCGCCTTGGCTTGCGGGCGCGGTCGGAATGCTCGGAACGTCCGGATCTGGCTCATAGGCCGCAACGCTCGGCTCAGGCGCAGGCTTCACCGGCTTGGCGGCGGTCTTCGCTCCCGATGCGCCCGGGATCACGAGTTGCTGGCCCGCAGTGAGTCGGCCGTCGGGAAGGTTGTTGGCAGCTTGGATGGACTCCACCGAAACGCCGTAGCGGCGCGAGAGGACGGAGAGCGTCTCCCCCTTCTGCACCTTGACGCGAGTACCTTGAGCCTGACTGCCGCGCCACACGGCAGGCTCGGCCTGGGGCGGCGGCGCGGGATAATTGGCATGCTGGTCGCGCACGCGCCCGCTCGGCGCCGGCGAATAAGACGCCTGGCTCGGCGTCGGCGAATAAGATGGCGGCGGCAGGCTCGCGCGCTGGAACTGGCCGCTCGATGTACCCGGGCTATAGACCGACTCCTCGGGAACCACCGGCGGAAGGGCCGCCGTGGAAGAGTAATCGGCATTGCTGGCGGTGTCCGAGTTGCCCGAGCCGAAGGCGGGCAGTTCGAATCGCGACACATTCGAGCTGCAGCCTGCGAGGGCGAACGTGATGGACGCCGCGGCGGCAACGACGCAAATGCCACGGCGATAGCCCGACCAGAACGCCGCCTGCTGCATCCCCCTACGCCCCTCAACGCTTACTCGTGGCCTTGAGTAAAGCGCGGAGCCGGTTAACAAGCTGTCAAAGTTACCTGGGTAGGGGAAATTGGCCGAAACATAGGCGTGCTCATATGGTTAGCGCACCGTTAAGCCAAGCGCCGAAGCGGGCTTTGTCAGCGTCTTGTCCACAATGGCGGTCGACCGCCACGGCTTATATGGCACGCACCGCCGGGGTATAGTGCGTTTTCGGCTAACCGGGAGGGGCCAGATGCTCAGGATTATCCTCGTAATCGCGGTCGTGATCTTCGTACTGTATTACCTGCTCTGAAGCGCCCGCCTGGCGTCCACCACGCGGTGTGCCCGCGCTTGGCACTCGGGCCGTCTGCCCAGCGGAACCCGCGAGCCGTCGCCGCCGTTAAGCGTGGGGCGCGGCACAGGTCCCCATCCCAGCCGCGCCCCACGGGGGGGCCCGGTTTGGCTGGCTGGCTGGTGCCGGGCCTCTTCGCCATCACCACGAGATCGCCACTCCGCGCATAGCGAGGAAGGCGATGAACGCGGCGGCCATCGCTGCCATCATCGCGCCTGCTGCGAGTATGAGTGCAATCGAAGCCTTGAAGCTGGCTGATCGCGCGTCACCGATAACGCTCCGTATTGCCTCTAGGCCTTGTGCCGATGCCGCGACCTCAACGCGGCTCACCCTGATCTGATCAAGATACTGCTCGACGAACGGTCGGGTTGGTCCGCGCCACACGCCTGCTGCGAGACCCGCCTCAATCTGCTCTTCGGATAGCGCGTTCAGGTCAGTGAAAACTTGTTCTTCCAGCGTTGTCATCGACCGTACTCCAATACTAAGACGGTCACGGGATAGCCGCGCCGATCATACTCCACTGGGTATACTGCGACAAACTAGCAAAGCGCAGACCCGCCGATCCTAGCAGCGGCGGCGTTCCCGCTCCCTCCCCTCGGTCGCGTTGTCTTCTCCCTCGGCATGGCGCCTACCCTACGGCCGTACCACCTCCCCTCCCACCCCCTTGGGGTCAAACGCTAACCGCTGTTAGCCCTTGCGGCCGGCGAGTGAAGATTCGGGGGAGCGCGCGGTGCTAGGTGCTCTCCGGCTCTGCACTGCGCGGCCCCTTGACGAGACGCGCGGCGACGCCGGCGCGACCTTGCACCAGCGGCACGAAACGCACCGGAAGCAGGCACGTCTCGGCGAGCCCGGCTTCGCTCTTGTCGATCTGCACCAGGTTCTGCGTGTCGCGGCTTTTGCCCAAGGGGATGAGCATGCGGCCGCCGACTTTGAGCTGATCGATCAGCGCGGGCGGGGCCTCTTGCGCTGCCGCGGTGACGATGATGCGATCGAACGGCGCCTGCGGCGGCCAGCCGAGCCAGCCGTCGCCGATGATCGTGGTGATATTGTTGATGCCGAGCCTGGCGAAGCGCCGCTCCGCCGACTTCTGCAGCTCGCGCCAGCGCTCCACCGTGTAGATCCGGCGGCATAAATGCGACAGCACCGCCGCCTGGTAGCCTGAACCCGTGCCGATCTCGAGCACCTTGTGGCGCTCGTCGAGCCCGAGCCTCTCGGTCATGAAGGCGACGACATAGGGCTGGGAGATCGTCTGGCCGCATTCGATCGGCAGGGCGATGTCCTGATAGGCGTGGTCGACGAAGGCTTCGTCGACGAACAGCTCGCGCGGTACAAGCTCGATGGCGCGCAGCACCTTGGTGTCGCGGATGCCGCGACGCCGGAGCTGCATGATCAGCCCGATCTGGTCTTGCGCGGATGCCATAGTCACCGCACCCCTTCAGAGGCGGTTCGGCGAGTATCGGACGATTCTCCGCCACCGTGTCAGGAACTATGCGCCTTTTCGGGCGCCTGCACGCTCTCGCCAAGCACCTTGGTGAATTTCTCCCTGGTCGGCTGATCGGTGTAGTCGAGGCAGAGCGGGGTCACCGAGATCA
>DASQKJ010000043.1:0-27408 GCA_035630595.1 Methyloceanibacter sp. | reverse complement strand
ATCTTGACCCGGCGATTTCGCCTCATTGGGACTTCGGCTCACCCTCTGGGTCGGTGAGGCGAACGGTCCATTCCCGCTCCTCGCCGGTGTCGACCTCGAAGAAGCCCGTGCGCTTATAGCCGCGCTTCAAGCATTCCTTGGTGTCGCGAATGGTGAAGGACTTGTCGTCGGTGCACATATGAAGAGTCCCGGCCCATTCCCCGCCGCGGTCGTAGTCCACCGCGTGGATGTAATAGAAGCGGCCGATCAAGACGCCCTTGAGCAAGGTCTCGCAAGTGTGGGAGGCGATGTTCCACCAGCCTTCGGTGGCCCAGCCTTCGGCGTCCTTGTAGCCGATGGCAACGCCAACCCGGCTCGCGGTGGTGTTGCAGAGCTTGAGGTCGGCATAAGCCGGCGTCGCGGCGAGGCCGGCGAGCAGGGGAACGGCAAGCGAGAGCGAAAACGCAAGGTTCCGCAGCCGGCCGCGGAGAGCGGCCGACGGGGCGATACGCCCGGCGCGGATCAAGCGGAAGCCAAACATCATCCCTCTAAGAGCCCGCAATCGCGGTTAAAGAATGTCGAACGATAGCACCGAATTGGTTGCGTTTGTCTGACCAGCAGCCAGATTATAGGCCCTGCTCGCGGGTGCGAAAGACCCGTTGAAAATCGTGGGTAATTGCGTCGCAACCTAGGCCGGGATCAAGCTTTTTTCTTGCCCCCCCGCCCGCCTTGGAGCCCAATTAGGGCTCTCGATCTCGCCGGCCCGGAGCCAAGACTGGATACGCCTTCAAAAGAAGACTTGGCTACCAAGCCCTATCGCTGCATCGGCGGAGACCCGAGCTCAGGCCTGCTGATCCTTTGCGACCATGCCGAGAATACCCTACCCGAAGCCTATGGCACGCTTGGGCTGAAGGCTCAGGACCTCCACCGCCACATCGCCTACGATCTCGGCGCCGCCGCGGTCGCGGAGCGCCTTGCCGAGACGCTGGGTGCGCCGGCCGTGCTCTCCAGCTTTTCGCGCCTCCTGGTCGATCCCAATCGCGGGCTCGACGACCCGACGCTCATCATGCAGATCTCCGACGGGCTCGTGGTGCCGGGCAATGTCGGCCTCGGCGCCGAAGAGATTAGAGCGCGGATCGAGCGCTACTACTTGCCCTATCACCAGGCGATCGAGCAGGCCATCGAAGCGGCCGTCGCTGCGGGAAAGCCGCCGGTGCTCGTGTCGGTGCATAGCTTCACCCAGGCTTGGAAGGGCGTGCCCCGGCCTTGGGCGGTCGGCGTCCTGTGGGACAAGGACCCGCGGCTTCCGTTGCCCTTGCTGGCGGCGTTGCGTTCTATTCCGGGGGTCGAGGTGGGCGACAACGTTCCCTATTCAGGCCAGCTCAAGGGCGATACGCTCTATTGCCACGGCACCGGTCACGGCTTGGCGCATGCGCTGGTCGAGGTCCGTCAGGACCTGATTCTCGGGCCGGAGGGTCAGGCGGCATGGGCGATGCATCTCGCTGCGGCATTGCGCAAGGTGCTGCGCGATGAGGGCGCTGCGCTGCATGCGATCGATCTGCACGGCTCCGCCACGGACCGGCGGGCTGTTGGAGGGACTCCCCAGGCGAACCAGGCGAGAGGAGGCGGCGGCATGGAGGAGAAGACGAGGATCGAGCTTGAGGCCGCCGCCTTCCGGCGCCTCGTTTCGCATCTAAGCGAGCGCACCGACGTGCAGAATCTCGACCTCATGGAGTTCGCCGGCTTCTGCCGGAATTGCCTGTCGAATTGGTATCGGGAGGCGGCCGCCGGCAAAGGCATCGCGCTCAGCAAGGACGAGGCACGGGAGATCGTCTACGGCATGCCTTATGAAGAGTGGAAGGCCAAATTCCAGACCGAGGCGCCCGTCAAGCCCCGCAAGCGCACAGGCTGAGTCCCGTTCCCCGCGGGAAGGACACAGAGTGCCGTTGGATAAGCGGGATAAGACTGGGTGCCAGCTTGCTCTGGGAAATTGGCGCGACTTAAGCTTGGCTGCGTCGAATCAGAAAAACACAGGGGATAAAGAGTGCAACTCCAGACATCAGCCAAAGATCAGCTTCGCGCCTTCGTTGCCCGCATCGAGCGGCTGGAGGAGGAGAAGGCGGCGCTGGCCGCTGATTTGCGCGAGGTCTATGCCGAGGCGAAGGGCACAGGTTTCGACGTGAAGGCGCTCCGCACGGTCGTGCGCCTGCGCAAGCAGGACGCGAACAAACGGCGCGAGGAGGAAGCCGTGCTCACCACCTATCTGCACGCGCTCGGCATGGCAGAGGCGGAGGCGGCGTAGCCATTGGACGAGAACGCCGCCTCTTTCGACATCGTCGATATCGCGCTTCGTCTTTGCGCGGCGGTGGTCGTCGGCGTGGTGATCGGCATCAACCGCGACCTTGCCAACAAGCCGATCGGCATGCGGACGCTCGGGCTGGTTTCTCTCGGGGCCGCGGTAGTCTCGCTGTCGACCATCCATTTCGAGGGCCTGGCTAACCATCCCGATGCCTTGAGCCGCGTGGTCCAGGGCATCATCCAGGGCATCATGGCGGGCATTGGGTTTATCGGTGCCGGCGTGATCCTGCGCGACCGCGAGACCCAAACCGTGAAGGGGCTGACGACAGCGGCCACGGTGTGGGTCACCGCCGCGCTGGGGATCGCCTGCGGCCTCGCGGCCTGGACGATCGTCGGCCTGTCCGTCGCGCTGGCGCTGTTTCTGCTGGTGGGACTCGGCTGGCTCGAAGGTCTCTCCGCAGGAGACGAGCGCGATAAGGCGAAATGAGCCGCCTCAAGCGCCCCTCACAATTGCCATATGCTGGAATGAAAAGTCGCCTAGCGGGTGCTCTGGGCGAGTTGAGTAGGCGCTGGGCTGGCCGGCTCAAGCTCGGCATAGAGGCTTCTCACCGCCTCGCCGGAAAAGCGCTGCGCCGACGCGAGACTGCCATAGCCCGAACTCTTGCGGAAGGTGAAGGCGGTCGGCCGGTCCATGTCGTCGAACAGAAAATCGAGATTACCCTGCTCCGGATGGGTGAGCGGCGCGATGGTGCGGCTATAGGTGACCGAGGTGTCGGTCATCAGGCCGGCGATCTCGAACGGCACATAGCTCAAAGCTTCGGGGTGGTCGTCGTCGGCCTCGGGCGCGCTCACGACGGCCGCGTCTTGATAGGTGGGCGTGGAGGGCGGAGCCGGCGCCGCCACTTTGGGGGCCTTGGGCCGGAGAGTCGGAAGCCCCGCACCGCTGGCGCTGGCATAGGTGAACAGCTTCGCGGGCGGCGTGCCCGGCTCGCGCGGATCTTCGGCGATCACGGGCGGCGTGTAAGCAGCGAGCACCGGTCGCGGCGCCTCGACCTCGGTCTCGGCGTCGAGCTTGGCTTGGGCCACAACATCCGACGCCGGTTTGGAAGGCTTGGAGGCGGCGAGCATGGTCTTGCCGACCATGCCCTTGGCTTGCGCGAGTCTATAGTCGGCCAGCGTGATCGGCTTGCCGTCGCTCGGCAGATATTTGGTCTTGCCGTCCGGGAAGAGGGCGGCGAGTTCGAGCCGCGGGATGCGCGGCCACATGCGTGTGTTGCCGGTATCGACATGGACGAAAGGAATGCCGGAGGTCGGGTAATAGCCGACGCCGCCCACCTGCTGCACGAGAGCGGAGTTCCTGAGCGCCTTTACCGGGACGTCGGGAAAGTGAATATCGGCGGCGCGGCCCTGGATATGCTGGCTCTTCTTCGCCTGGCCGCCGCCCTTCCTCCTCATCGATGCATTGGTGGTGGCGCTGCGATAGGCGGACACCAGATGGATTGGCTTCTGCGAACCAAGCTGCTTGTGCAAGGTCCAGATCAGGTCGATCAGCGCCGGATCCATCTTGGTTTCTTCATTGCGCCGCCAATCGCGCATGAAGTAGTTGAGCTGCTTGAGCGCTTCCTGATCGTATTTGCCTTCCCGCTTGAACGTGACGGTCAGGCTTTCCTTGGTGTGAATTTCGTATAGGGACAGGGTGCGTGTCTCGCCGAGCGCGTTCGCCCGGTACGGAGTCGCGGAACACCACGCGGCCGCAGAAATCAGCACGAGGCTAGCGCCCAGCACGGCGCGACGTGCGACACTCCCCCGAATCGGCATCCCCGTCGTGCGCCTTTCCCTCGCCGGCCTTCCCGTTGCCGGCACCCCGTCGAGCTGCTGGCGCAATCGCGCCGCACAGCGCCGGGCGGCATCCTTCCCATGCCGTCCGTTACGCTTGAGTATTAGCCAAAATGCGGGAAAAACAAGGCAGAGAGCTTAACCGTACCCGGAATTTCCAAGCAGGGTTAACAAGATTTCCCCAGCTTATTCACAGCCTTACAGCTTGAGGCCGGTCGCCATGCGGGTATCGTGACCGTAAAGATCCCCGTAGGTTGAGACCGACCCATCAGCATTCACTTTAAGGGTGAAGTAGCTGATGTAGACCGGAATCTTCTGCCGCAAAGGAATTTGCTGGTCGTAGGCCGTATCCATCGCCGAACGGGTCCGGGCTTGGCTCCAGCCCTGGTCGTGCTGCATGATGATGGAAGCGAGTTGGTCGGGATTCTGCACCCGCATACAGCCATGGCTCTCCGCCCGAATGGTGTTGGCGAAGAGATGCTTCTGCGGCGTGTCGTGCATGTACACGTCGTGCTTGTTGGGGAACATGAACTTGACCTTGCCAAGCACGTTGCCCGGTCCCGGCGGCTGGTAAAGCTCGAAATTGCGAATGTCGACACGGTTCCAGTCGATTGTGGAGGGATCGACATCGCGGCTGCCATAGCGCATGCGCACGCCGTGGCGCTGAAGGACCGAAGTGTTCCAGCCCCCGCCGCCGAAGAACCAGGACGCTTCCTGCCGCAGATAGGGCCTAATCTCGCCGACCTTGATCGAGTTCGGCATGTTCCAATAAGGGCCGAACACGACGGTCTGCATCTCGTTGGAGAAGACCGGCGTCTGCGTGTTGGTTTTGCCGACGACCACGCGGGTCGTGAAGATGGGCTCGTCGTCCTTCACCACGCGCAGCATGAACTCCGGCACGTTGGTCATCACATAGAACGCGCCGAGGTCGTGCGGCAGCCAGCGCCAGCGCTCCATGTTGACGAGGATCTGCCTGATCTGCGCGGGGCTGCCCGCCGACGGGCGCTGGTTGGGCGCGTTAAGCACCCGGCGCGTGCCGGGTCCGACCATGCCGTCTGCGAAAATGCCGTGCGTCCGCTGGAATTGCTTCACCGCCTCGAGCAAGGCCTCGTCGAACAGCATCTCGTTGCCGGAGGATCCCTGCTCGACCGGAACATCTAGTCGCTGCCTGAGCAGCGCGACTTGCTCATGCTCGACGCCCCATTTGAGCGTCGGGCCTTCGGGAATGGTCACGACCGGCGCAGGCTCCTCGGTCTTGCCGCCGCGTAGCGCGATCAGCTTCTGCCTGAGGGCCTCGAATTGCGGCTGATCGGGCTGAAAGCTCCGGAGATAGGCAGCGGGATCGGAGCGGATGGCGATCGACTCGATCACCTCCGTGGGATTGGGCAGGGCGAGCGTCGGATCGAGATTGGGAGTCAGCCGCTGAGGCTCGATCCTGCCGCCGCGGGCGTCGCGCGCATAGCGCAGCGCGGCATAGCTGATCTTGGTCTCGGCATCGGCGAGCCAGTCGGTGGCGTTGGCGTCGGCCGGGCTGAACCCGGCAGGGTCGGGAAGCGCGTAGTCCGAAGCCCGAAGACCGTAGTCGTCCGCCTTCTCGATCTCCGCCATCACCGCCTTGCCGCGCTCGGTCAGGCCGTTCTCGTCGACCCATAGCAGGCGCTGGTCGGCGACCGCGTAATACTCGACGAGCGCGCCCTGTTCGCCTTTCTTGGCATCGGTGGTGGTGGTGAATTTGGCCGAGAGCCGGTTCTGGACCGCCAGACGAATCACCTCTGTGCGGTTGATCAGCGCCTGTGGCGCATCGGGTTCGACCGCGCGTGCCGGCGTGGCCAATGGGGCCGCCAAAAACAAGGCGAACGCAATACGATAAATGGGCCTCATGATGTGCTCCCTCAGGCCGAACCGGCCGCGATTCAGCAGGGCAACGACCCTACCGTCAGACCCCACACATGGCCATATCAGGCCTTAAACTTTACCCCCATCCGCACTTTTTCCCGGGAGTGTGACTTTCCTGCCAAACTCCTGACGGTTCAATTCGCTAGGGCCGCGCTTCAAGGCCGATTTCGCGCATCTTGCGGTACAGCGTCGAACGGCCGATCCCGAGCCGTTTGGCGATCTCCGTCATCCTGCCGCGATAGCGGCCGAAAGCGAGCCGGATCATGTCGGCTTCGACCGCTTCGAGCGAGCGGATGTCGCCCGAATCGCTGAGCGCGGGGATGCCGATGGCGTGCTTGCCGTTGGCTTGCGGCACATGGATGGTCGCGGGCGTGCTGGCCGACTCGCCCAGCATCACGGGGCCTTCGATGCGGGGCGCCGGATCTTTGGGCGCCGGCGCAGGCGGTACGGTCACGGCATAGCCCTCGACATGGGCCGCGATCTGCGGGAACTCGTTCACCCCGAGCATCGGCGTATCGGCCAGAACCACGGCGCGGAATACGGCGTTCTCAAGCTGGCGGATATTGCCCGGCCAGCTATAGCGGCACAGCATGCCGATGGCGTCGGCTTCGATGCCGTCGATGCGCTTGCCTTCCTCGGCGGCGAAGCGCGCGATGAAGTGGCGGACAAGCTCGGGCACGTCCTCAAGCCGCTCCCGCAGCGGCGGCATCCAGATCGGGAACACGTTGAGCCGGTAATAGAGGTCTTCGCGGAAGCGACCCTCGTTGACCAGGGCGATCAGGTTCTGATTGGTCGCCGAGATCAGCCGGAAATCGACCTTGATCGGATGCTTGGAGCCGACCGAATCGATCTCGCCGTCCTGTAGCGCGCGCAACAGCTTTACTTGCGCCTCGAGCGGCAACTCGCCGATCTCATCGAGGAACAGCGTGCCTTGGTCGGCTTCCAGGAACTTGCCGGTGCGCTTTTCCGCGGCGCCGGTGAAGGCGCCCTTCTCGTGGCCGAACAGGATGCTCTCGACCAGGTTCTCGGGGATGGCGCCACAATTGACGGTGACGAAGGGGCCGGATTTGCGTGCGCTTTCGCCTTGGATGGCGCGGGCGATCAGCTCCTTGCCGACTCCCGATTCGCCCTCGATCAGCACGGGAATGGTCGAATTCGCAGCGCGCTTGCCGAGCTCCAGAACCCGCGTCATGGCTTCACTGCCGGCGATCAGGTCGGCGAAGCCGAGTTCACCCTTGGCCGAGGCTTTGATGCGCACGAGCTCGTCGGCCAGCGCCTCGATCTTGAGCGCGTTCTTGATGGAAACTTCGAGCCGCTCCGGGCTCACCGGCTTCACCACGAAATCCACGGCGCCGGCCCGCATCGCGGTAATGGCCGTGTCGATACCGCCATGGGCGGTCTGCACGATGGTCGGCGGTTTGCGCGGCAGCGAGCGCATGGCGGACAGCACCGCCATTCCGTCGGTGCCCGGCATGACCAGGTCGAGCAGGACAAGGCAAATTTCTCCGGAGGCGTCGTCCCTCAGTGCGGCAAGCGCTTTGTCGCCGCTGTCGGCGGTGGCAACAAGATAGCCGAACCGCTTGATGACCTCTTCGAGGATACGACGCTGAGCAGGGTCGTCATCGACGACCAGTACACGCTTGGGCATGACGCAAAACTCGCTACTGACGCAAAGACTTACACGGCAGGAGGACAGCCCGCCTTCGCCATGCGCGCGGAGGGTCGTAGCTGCTACTGTGCCAAAATCGTGCACTGGAAGGGTAAATATCTTGTTTATGAGGGTTCGATTTTGGGTGAGGTGTGGGCCTGCCGCCCCGTTCGAGCGCGCAACGCGATCCAGCCGTGGCCCCTTGCAGGCGCGCTCCTAGCCACCCACACTAGAGGCAATTCATCCGCCCACAGCTTCGAGGATTAGATGCTGCCCAATTCGAGCAACTGGCTGACGCACCCCCTCTATGCCGCCACGGCTTCGGTCAAGGGCAAAGACAAGCCCAAGCCGGCCCGCAAGGCCGACGCGCCGAAGGCGAAGCTCGGAGCATTGCCGGAATGGAACCTGGCCGATCTGTATGCCGCACCAGACGCGCCAAAGCTCAAGGCCGATCTCGAAATCTCGGAGCGGGCGGCCGACGCCATGCAGGAGCGCTATGCCGGCAAGCTCGCCGTGTTGCTCGATGGCGGCAAGGGCGGGGCGGCGCTCGCGCGAGCCCTGCGTGAGTTCGAGGAGCTCAACGACGTGATGGGCCGCATCGTGTCCTATGCAAGCCTGCTTTATGCCGCCGACACGTCAGACCCCAAGCGGCAGAAATTTTTCGGCGACATCCAGGAGAAGATTACCGCCATCTCCTCCAAGCTGTTGTTCTTCCCGCTGGAGCTCAACCGGCTCGACGATGCCGTGCTGGAGACGGCGATCGCCAATTCAGAGCTCGGCCATTACCGACCCTGGCTCGAAGATCTGCGCAAGGAGAAGCCCTATCAGCTCGAAGACAAGCTCGAGCAGCTGTTTCACGAGAAGGCGGTCACCGCGCGCGGCGCCTGGGACCGGCTGTTCAACGAGACCATGACCTCACTCCGATTCGAGGTTGGCGGCGAGAAGCTCAGCCTCGAGCCGACTCTGAACCGCCTGCTCGATCAGGACGAGAAGAAGCGCCGCGAGGGCGCCGAGGCTCTGGCGAAGGTGTTCAAGGACAATGTGCGGCTGTTCACGCTGATCACCAATACACTCGCCAAGGACAAGGAGATCTCCGACCGCTGGCGCGGCTTCGCCGACGTGGCCGATTCGCGCCATCTCGCCAACCGGGTCGAGAAGGAGGTGGTCGATGCGCTGGTCGCCGCGGTGCGCGAGGCTTTCCCACCCATCTCGCATCGCTACTATGCGATGAAGGCGCGGTGGCTCGGCCGGAAGACGCTGGCCCATTGGGACCGCAACGCGCCGCTGCCCGAAGAGCCCAAGCAGGTGATCGGCTGGGACGATGCGCAGAAGACCGTGCTCACGGCCTACGGCGATTTCTCGCCGCGCATGGCCGAGATCGCCGGCAAGTTCTTCGCACAGGGCTGGATCGACGCGCCGGTGCGCGAAGGGAAGTCGCCTGGCGCCTTCTCGCATCCCACGGTGCCGAGCGCCCACCCCTACATCCTGCTTAACTATCAGGGCAAGCCGCGCGACGTGATGACCTTGGCACACGAGCTTGGTCACGGCGTGCATCAGGTGCTGGCCAATGCGCAAGGCCCGCTGATGGCGCCGACGCCGCTGACGCTCGCCGAGACCGCAAGCGTGTTCGGCGAGATGCTCACCTTCCGCAAGCTGCTCGATCAAGCGCCGACACCGCGCGAGCGGAGGGCGCTGCTCGCCTCGAAGGTCGAGGACATGATCAACACGGTGGTCCGGCAGGTTGCCTTCTACAATTTCGAGCGCAGGGTGCATACCGAGCGGCGCGAAGGCGAGTTGACCAGCGAGCGGCTCGGCGAGATCTGGCTTGACGTGCAGCGCGAGAGTCTAGGCCCCGCGATCGAGCTCAAGCCGGGCTACGAGACCTTCTGGTGCTACATCCCGCATTTCATCCACGCGCCATTCTATGTCTACGCCTATGCGTTCGGGGATTGCCTAGTGAACTCGCTCTATGCGGTCTACGAGAAGGCCGACAAGGGCTTCGCTCAGCGCTATCTCGACATGCTCGCCGCGGGGGGCACCAAGCATCACAAGGAGCTGCTCAAGCCATTCGGCCTCGACGCTTCGGACCCGAACTTCTGGTCGATGGGGCTGAAGGTGGTCGAGGGCCTGATCGACGAGCTCGAGGCGATGGACGCGAAGACCGCCTCCAAAGGCTAAGCGCCACCGTTGTACATTTCGTATAACGATGTTATACGGAGTGTATAACGGAGGTTGGCCATGAAAATCGAGATCAAAAGAATCGGCAATTCTACGGGAGTCATCCTGCCCAAGGAATTGCTGGCCCGGTTGAATCTCAAGCAGGGTGACTTTGTATTCGTGACCGAGTTGCCCGAGGGCGGGCTGAAGCTCGTTCCGCGCGATCCGGCTTTCGAACGCGGCATGGAAATCGCGCGTAAGGCAATGCACACCTACCGGAATGCGCTGCGCGAGCTTGCTAAGTGAGCGAGCCGGTCTGGCTTCAGGTCGACCTGGTTCTCAGTATCCACGACGAGCAGCTTCGCGAGTTCGGCGGTCCTCCGGGGCTTCGTGATCGGGGGCTGTTGGAATCCGCGCTCGCCCGGCCTCAGAACAAATTCGGATATGGAAGCAACGACCTGGCAGAATTGGCAGCAGCATACGCGTTCGGACTGGCCCGAAACCATGCCTTCGTCGATGGCAACAAGCGGATCGCATTCCTGGCAATGGTCACCTTCCTGGGCCTCAACGATATAGAGTTTGTTGTCCCCGAGGCAGACGCCGTCGTTATCATGCTTGGTGTCGCCTCTGGCGAGATTGGCGAAGAAAGTTTGACGCGGTGGATTCGCGACAACTGGCCTGACGGGCAGGGGGCACTAAGTAGATGACGCAGGTCGCTCTCGTTCCAATTCTGTTGTGGGTCGCAGCGCTGGCTTGCACCGGCATTGCGATCTGGCGCGAGGGACACCCGGTCCTGCGCGGCTTCGTGATCGACCGGCTGCTCCGCTATCTGTTCCTGCTCCCGCTCGGTATTCAGGGGCTGTGGGCCTTTGTCGGACATGTGTTCTTTGCCGAGCGGGCGGCGGCGGCGATCGGCTGGCCGAACTCCCCGTTCCAATATGAAGTGGGCGTCGCCAATCTCGGGCTGGGGCTCGCTTCGATCTATGCCGCCTTTCGCGGCTTCGAGGCGCGGCTTGCCGTGGCGATCGCCGCAGCCGGCTTCCTGATCGGCGCGGGCGTCATCCACATCTTGGATATCGTCGAGAGAGGGAATTTCGCGCCGGGCAATGCCGGGCCGATCATGGTCACCGATTTCCTCACACCTATCGCCGTGCTGATGCTGCTGGTCCTGGCGAACGGCACGCTGCGGCCGAAATCTCCGGCGACGCTCGCGCTGGAGGCAGAGCTCGAAGTCGCCCGCAAGGCCATGCGCGAATATCGCGACGCACTCAGTCAGTTCGGCAAGTAGTGCGCGCCACTCGTGCGGTCAGTGGCTGGCGAAGATCTCGGTCGTGCCGTCCTTCTTGATGAGGAGCACGTCATAGGGCTGTGTCTCGTCGCCTTGTTCCATGCCCGGCGAGCCGATCGGCATGCCGGGAACGGTGAGGCCGACCGCCTCGGGCTCCTCCGCCACCAGCCGCTTGATGTCCGGCGCGGGCACATGGCCCTCGATGACATAAGGCCCGATCTTGCCGGTATGGCAGGAGGCGAGCTTTTCGCCGATGCCCCATTTCTGCTTGAGCTCGTCGAGCATCGACGGGTCCGCGGCATGGACCTTCACCGCGAAGCCGTTTGCCTCAAGATGCTTCACCCAGTTGATGCAGCATCGGCAGCTGTCGGATTTCCACACCTCGATGGAGTCTTCCGCCGCCGCATGCGCCGGGGCGGCCCAAAGCATGGCGGCAAGCAACGCACCCAATAATCTGGTGACCATGAATTCGTCCTCCTGCATGTGAGGGAGCATGACTCCGCGTGCAGAGTCCGGCAATCCGATTCATTGCGTGCGCTGTGCTGGTACGGCCAAGGCGAGGTCGGCGATCACCGCTTTGTGATCCGACCCGAGCCGCGGCCCGCCGTTGACGGCGAGCTTGGAGAAGTGGCGCGAGGCGAACACGTTGTCGATCGCGACCAGCGGCAGGAGCACAACTCTGCCGCGCCGCATCGGCCAGGTGAGGTGAAAGGTATTGTAGCGTTTGAGGTCGGTCACGTCGGTGAACCCGGAGAGCTTGTCCGTCCAGGGACTCATGTTGAAATCGCCGGCAACGACCAGGGTAGCTGCGGCTCAACACGAAATTGGTCAAGGCCGCGACGTCGTCCTGCTGAAGCCTGGGATAGAACGGCCGCACAAGATGCACGCCGGCCAACTCAAAACTCGTGCCCTTTATGTCGAGCGAGCTCCGTCTCGCCGACAACGAATGGATAGGCTGTCTGGAGCGCCCGCCTGAGCACGGCGCAATGCTCGCGTGAGACCTCTTGCAGCACCACCGCGTCGGCGTCGCTGTCGCGAAGAAATTTGGCGACGTCGTCCATGCGCTCGTTCCAGCCCCAGACATTGAAGGTAACGACGCGCAAGAAGCGCTCGCTGCCGGGTGCGGGCCGCGCCTTGCAGCCCGGCGACAAAGAAGCCGATATTAATCGCTGCCAGCACGATGGCAGGCAGGACCAACCGCCAATCGCGCAATAGACGCGCCAGCAAAAGAAGAGCGACGGTGCCGACAACGAGGAAAGGCAGGCCGTTATTCAGAATGTCGAAAGTCGGCAGCCAATGAGCGAGCCAGCCGAGTGCCGTCAGCACCGCAGCCAAGGCCAGCCCCGACCCGACCAGCATCCTAAGCCAAGCGATCATGCGTCCCTCTGCTTGATGGAGCGTTCCGGCAGGATTGGGGCGCCTATATGAGAGGGCAGCTTGGCTGCCTGTGAGGTCCGATGAACGACCACCCATCCGACAAGGAAAAGAACCGGCTTTCCGCCCGCGCGCTGCGCTACGGCAGGGTCGGTGCCAATGTCGGCAGCGTCGCGGCGCGCATCGCCGTGAGACGCCTGTTCGGGCTCGAGCCCGAACGGGAAAGGGACGCGACGGCCTTGGCCGCGGCACTTGGCGGACTGAAGGGTCCGATCATGAAGGTGGCGCAACTGCTCGCCACTATCCCCGAGGCCCTGCCCGCGGAATATGCCGCCGAGCTTGGTCAGCTTCAGAGTCAGGCTCCGCCGATGGGCTGGCCGTTCGTGCGGCGGCGCATGGCGGCGGAGCTCGGGCCCGACTGGGATGCGAAATTCGCGAGCTTCGAGCATGAGGCGTCGGCGTCGGCCTCGCTCGGCCAGGTGCATCGCGCCAGCGGCCACAATGGACGGCGGCTTGCCGCCAAGCTGCAATATCCAGACATGCAGTCGGCGGTCGAGGCAGATCTTGCCCAGCTCTCGGTGCTGTTCTCGATTCATCGCCGCATGCGGCCGGCGATCGAAACTTCGGAGATGCTGAAGGAAATCACCGCGCGGCTGCGCGAGGAGCTCGACTACGGGCTCGAGGCCACGCATATGCGGCTCTACGGAATCATCTTCGAGGCCGATCCGCTGATCCGCGTACCGGAGGTGGTGCCTGAATTCTCCACCAAGCGGCTGCTCACCATGACCTGGCTCGATGGCGGCCGCCTGCTCGACTACACGGCGCGACCGCTCGATGAGCGCAACCAGATCGCCCGCGCCATGTTCCGCGCCTGGTGGTACCCATTCTCTCATTACGGGGTGATCCACGGCGACCCACATCTCGGCAACTACACCGTGTTCGAGGACGGCGAGGGCAGGGCCGCCGGCATCAACCTGCTCGACTATGGCTGCATGCGTAGCTTTGCGCCACGCTTCATCCAGGGTGTCATCGACCTATATCGGGGGCTGCTCCGGAACGACCGGGCGCTGGTCGTGCATGCCTACGAGACCTGGGGCTTTGCCGGGCTCTCCAACGAGCTGATCGACATTCTCAATATCTGGGCCAATTTCATCTATGGCCCGATGCTGGAAGACCGCGTGCGCACCATCGCCGATAAGGTCAGTCCCGGCATGTACGGGCGGCAAGAGGCCTTCAAGGTGCATCAGGGCTTGCAAGATAAAGGGCCGGTCACCGTGCCGCGCGAATTCGTGTTCATGGACCGGGCGGCGATCGGGCTTGGCGGCGTGTTCCTCCATCTCAATGCGGAGCTCAACTATCACCGCCTGTTCGAGGATACGATCGCCGGCGCCGATCTCGCCGATGTCGGGGCGCTCCAGCGCGCGGCTTTCGCTGAGGCCGGCGTGCCGTTGCCCGAAGGCTCGTAGTCCGGCAGCGGTTTCCGCCTATCCCCGAAAACGCCCAGAGTGTGTTTTCGCCACTTATCCCTCTCGTCATGGCCGGGCTTGTCCCGGCGATCCAACGATGACCGCGAACAAGTCCGGGCTTGACGCGTGAGAACGGACGAAGGGAAACATTGCCGCGGCGCAGTTAAGCGTCCGGCCTATGTTTTTCCCGAAGAGTGGGCAAAGCGAAGCGTGCCCAGCGCGTGGGCAACGAAGATGTTGCCCACCCTACGAGGGGGTGGCCTGCTTCGTGGTCCTGGACCCCGGCTTGCGCCGGGGTGACGCCGCATGGGGGATAGGCGGCACAGAATTCCTGCGTCACCCCTATTGCGTTACCCATATACGGACAGACCGATTATTGCCCGTCCCGCGGGGTTTGTGGTATGGCGCGGGGGAGAGCAACAAACCGCAGCGTCCGAGGGGAGTGGAATGCATATCGATCCGAAAGAGTGCCATCCGGCGATGGATTACGCCGAGCACCAGAAGACCTATAAGCTGTTCATCAAGCTGACGATTCTGACCATCCTCGGTACGATCGCGGTGATGGCGCTCCTCTATCTGTTTGTGGTTTGACGCTGGCGCCGGGGCGACACCCTAAGGTCGAACTCCCGCCAGGTCCTCACCCTTTAGCTTTCGACTTCACTTCGCACGGGCGCTAGGGTCCCGCCCGAGCGTCACCCTTGAGTCTCGGAGCCTCGATGGTTGCGATTGGCGTGCCTGCCGAGAACCAGGACGAGTCGCGGATCGGGCTGACGCCCGAGACGGTCAAGAAGCTCGTCAAGGCCGGCGCCGAGGTCACGGTGCGCGCGGGCGCGGGGCTTCGGTCGCATTTCTCCGACAAGGACTATGCCGAAGCCGGCGCGAAGATCGCCAAGTCGGACGAAGAGGCAGTCAAGAACGCCGACATCGTGCTGACCGTGCGGCGCCCGTCGCCCGCACTTGCCAAGGCGATGAAGCAGGGCGCGGCCGTGATCGGCATGCTTGATCCGTTCTCGGACGCGGAAGGTCTCGATGCGCTCGCCAAGAACGGCGTCGCTTTGTTCGCCATGGAGCTGATGCCGCGCATCTCCCGGGCGCAAAGCATGGACGTGCTCTCCTCGCAATCCAATCTTGCCGGCTATAAGGCCGTGGTCGACGCGGCGGCGGCATTCGAGCGTGCGCTGCCGATGATGATGACGGCGGCGGGCACGGTTCCCGCCGCCAGAGTGTTCGTGATGGGCGTGGGCGTCGCCGGCTTGCAGGCCATCGCCACGGCGCGCCGCTTGGGCGCGATCGTCACCGCGACCGATGTGCGGCCTGCCGTCAAGGAGCAGGTGGCATCGCTCGGCGCGAAATTCATCGCGGTCGAGGACGATGAGTTCAAGCAAGCCGAGACCTCCGGCGGTTACGCCAAGGAAATGTCGGACGCCTATAAGCAGAAACAGGCGGCGCTCGTCGCCGAGCACATCAAGGGTCAGGACATCGTCATCACCACGGCGCTGATCCCCGGCCGGCCGGCGCCCAAGCTCATCTCCAAGGCGATGATCGAGAGCATGAAGCCGGGCTCGATCATCGTCGATCTGGCGGCGGAGCGCGGCGGCAATGCCGAGCTTGCCAAGCCTGGCGAGACCGTCGCGCATAAAGGCGTGCGGATCATGGGCAAGCTCAATCTGCCCGGCTCGGTGCCGGTCAACGCGTCGAGCCTCTATGCGCGGAACCTGCAGGCCTTCATCGAGCCGCTGATCGACAAGGAGAAGAAGACGCTCGCGATCGACTGGAACGACGAACTGGTGAAGGGCACCCTGATCGCCCGGGACGGCCGAATCGTCAATGCGATGATCGCCGAGCGCCTCGGCGGAGGGAGCGCGCCTGCGACGGCCGGCGGCGACGGCAACGCCGAGCCGAAAAGGACCGGCGCCAAGCGCCAGACCAAAGGAGCCAAATCATGAGGCGATCAAGTTTAGGGTTCGCGTTCGCTTTGGCTGCGCTGGCATTGGCCGCGGATGCCGCGCTGTTCGGCGGCGCTTTCGCGCAAGAGGCGGCGCATCAAGGCGGGCATGATTTCCTTGCCCAGTTCTCCATCTTCGTGCTGGCGGTGTTCGTCGGCTATTACGTGGTGTGGAGCGTGACGCCGGCGCTGCACACGCCGCTGATGTCGGTGACCAACGCCATATCTTCGGTGATCGTGGTGGGCGCGCTGCTCGCCGTCGCGGTGGAGGGCGCCGAAGCAGTGGGCGCCTCGGGCCATCTCATCGCCAAGCTGCTCGGGCTCGCCGCGTTGATCATGGCGAGCGTCAATATCTTCGGCGGCTTCCTCGTCACCCAGCGCATGCTCAGCATGTATCAGAAGAAAAAGAAATGAGCCCCGATCTCGTCGCGCTGCTTTATCTCGTCGCGGGCGTGCTGTTCATCCTCGCGCTGCGCGGGCTGTCGTCACCCGAGACTTCGCGGCAGGGCAATTACATGGGCATGGCCGGCATGGCCATCGCCGTGCTCACCACGCTTGCCGTGGCGCAGCCGTCCGAGCTCGTGACCTGGGCAATGATCATCGGCGGCATCGCCGTCGGCGGCGGTATCGGCGCGGTGATCGCGCGGCGCATCCCGATGACGGCGATGCCGGAGCTGGTCGCCGCGTTCCATTCGCTAGTCGGCATGGCGGCGGTGCTGGTGGCGGCGGCAGCCTTCTATGCCCCGGAGGCGTTCGGCATCGGCGCGCCCGGCGCGATCCGCGTTTCCAGCCTGATCGAGATGTCGCTTGGCGCGGCGATCGGCGCCATCACCTTCACCGGGTCGGTGATCGCCTTTTTGAAGTTGTCCGGGCGCATGTCGGGCAAGCCGATCCTGCTGCCGGCGCGGCATTTGATCAATATCGCGCTGGCGGCAGCGCTGGTGGCCTGCGTCGTGCTGTTCTGCCAGGAGCAAATCCCGGTCTATTTCTGGGCGATCGTGGCGATCTCCTTCCTGCTTGGCGTGCTGATCATTGTTCCGATCGGCGGCGCCGACATGCCGGTGGTGATCTCGATGCTGAACTCCTATTCGGGGTGGGCTGCGGCGGGCATCGGCTTCACCCTGGGCAATACCGCGCTGATCATCACCGGCGCCTTGGTCGGCTCCTCGGGCGCGATCCTGTCCTACATCATGTGCAAGGGCATGAACCGCTCCTTCGTCAGCGTGATCCTGGGCGGGTTCGGCGGCGAGGTTGCGGGGCCCGCGGCCGGCGCGGAGCAGAGACCGGTGAAGCTCGGCTCGGCGGAGGACGCGGCCTTTCTGATGAAGAATGCCGGCAAGGTCATCATCGTGCCGGGCTACGGCATGGCGGTGGCGCAGGCCCAGCACGCGCTCCGGGAAATGGCGGACGGGCTGAAGAAGGCGGGGGTCGAGGTCAAATATGCGATCCACCCGGTGGCGGGCCGCATGCCGGGCCATATGAACGTGCTGCTCGCCGAGGCCAATGTGCCTTACGACGAGGTGTTCGAGCTCGACGACATCAATTCGGAGTTCCCGCAGGCCGACGTGGTCTATGTGATCGGCGCCAACGACGTGGTCAACCCGGCCGCCGAGGAAGACCCGTCATCGCCGATCTACGGCATGCCGGTGCTGGAAGTGTGGAAGGCGGGCACGGTCCTGTTCAACAAGCGGTCGCTGGCGTCCGGCTATGCCGGCATCGACAATTCGGTATTCTATCGCGACAACACGATGATGGTGCTCGGCGACGCCAAGAAGATGACCGAAGAGATCGCCAAGGCGCTCTGAGGGTGCGGCATAGTTAACCGCCGCAAATGCAACGTAAAATCGCCCTACTGAGGCTGAATTCCCAGCTATAAGCAGGCCCCTGACAGTCATGGCATGGGCATTGCATTTCGATCCCGTTGTTGCCACGCTGGCTTCAACAGGCGATAAGCTGCGGCCGGGCTGGGACTTGGTAATCGTTTTGCCTGGGGGCGGCATTGAACGCCGCTCTTCTATTCGGAACGGCGCCAGGCTTGGCGTCATGGGCGTTTCGGCGATACGCCGCAACTGCCCCAAATCGAGACCGGCCTCTCATGCAGGCCCGAGCGTCCTTCTAAATCCTTGGCGGCGGCGAGGGTGTTTGAACCGGCGGTTCGCATGAAGCGTCATTCAAGCTGCGTTCACGAGTTTTGGGTAGTGACAGGATCGAACGCGGTAAGTTGAAAGGTATGACATGCTGAACCTTCTGCTTTCGCTGGCCGGCATTTTCGCGCTGATCGTCGTCGTCGGACGGCTGCTGCACCGCTATTTCGTCTACATCCCCGACTGCACCCGCGTGGCGCCAGCGGATGCAGGACTGCACGAGGTCGAGGAGGTGGTGTTCAAGGCGACCGACGGAACCAAGCTGATCGCCTGGTATCTGCCGTCACGCGACGGCAAGCCGACCTTGCTCTATTTCACCGGCAATAGCGGCAATGTCGCCAGCCGGGCCAACAAGATCCGCAAAGTCGGCGCCGACGGCTATGGCGTGTTCATGCTCAATTATCGCCGCTATGGCGGGTCCGAGGGACGGCCGAGCGAAACCAGAATCTCCGCCGATGCCGTCAGCGCCTACGACTATCTGCGCGGGCTCGGCGTGGCGCCGTACGATATCGTCGCATACGGGGAATCGCTCGGCACCGCGGTGGCCTCCCGCCTGGCGCTGCAGCGCCATGTCGAGGGTCTGGTGCTGGAGGCGCCGTTCACCTCGGTCGTCGATGTCGGCCGCCTGCTCTGGCCGCACTTCCCGTTGAGCCTGATCATGGCCGACCAATACCGGACCATCGACCGCATCGGCCGGGTCGAGGCACCGCTCTTCATCATCCATGGCGGGCGCGACGCGATCATCCCGCTCGACCAGGCCCGGCAGGTGTTTCATGCCGCGTCCGAGCCGAAGAACTTCGCGCTCGTGCTGCACGCGGGGCACAACGATCTGTTCGAACGCGGCGCTTGGGAGAAGGTGCGCGGTTTTCTCGAAGCATTGCGGCCGGTGCCTGTCCCGGTGCGGGGCGGCGGTCAGGTCGAGATCGCCGCGGCGGCGAGCGGCGAGGCGCGTTAGTCCGCAACTGGCGTGTTATTCCCGCGTAGGCGGAACCCAGTACCGGCAAGCCAACAATCTGAAGATTTTGCTTAGAACGAGCGGCGCGGCGTGCGCGGCTTCGGCGCGGGGCCAGTGCCGGCGCCGCCTTCGCGCTGGGCTTTCTTGCGGGCAAGCTTGCGGGCTCGGCGAATGGCCTCGGCCTTCTCGCGCGCGCGCTTCTCCGACGGCTTCTCGTAATAGTTCCGGAGCTTCATCTCGCGAAAGATGCCTTCGCGCTGCATCTTCTTCTTCAGCGCCCTGAGGGCCTGATCGACATTGTTATCGCGAACGACGACTTGCACGAGCGCTTCTCTCTCCGTTTGGCCAAAGTGGATGTTCAGGAATGGTGCGGGAGGCCAAAGCTTAGCCCGGCCGGAACCGGCTGGGTCCCGCATCCGGGGCCGATGTAACAGAAGAGCCGGGGATTGTCCAGATGAACGCTTTGCGTGGCGAAGCTTAGGTTTTCGAGTAGAGCCGGGTGACATGCCCCATCTTTCGGCCGGGACGGGCCTCGCCCTTGCCGTAGAGATGCACGGCGGCGCCGGGCTCGGCGGCAAACGCCAACCATTTCTCGACAGCGGCGCCGATCACATTGGTCATCACCGCATCGCTATGCCGGCTGGTCTCGCCGAGCGGCCAGCCCGAAATCGCCCTGACATGGTTCTCGAACTGGCTGACCAGGCAGGCATCGATGGTCCAATGGCCCGAATTGTGGACGCGCGGCGCGAACTCGTTGACGATCAGCGCGGGGCGCTCGTCGCCGGCCTCGAACAGCTCGACGCAGAGCACGCCGACATGGGCCAGCGCCTCGGCGATCGCGCCGGCGATTCTGCGCGCCTCGACGGCGATGGCCGGCTGGATACGCGCCGGCGCGCGGCTGACGGCGAGAATGCCGTTCTCGTGCACATTCTCGACCGGGTCGTAGAAGGCGAGCCCGCCGCCGGTCCCACGTACGACGATGACCGAGATTTCGCGCTCGAACGGAACGATGCCCTCGACCAGCGCCGGCGCCTGCCCGATGGCGTCAATCGCCGCGGCGCATTCGCTCTCGGCGCGGATGACGATCTGTCCCTTGCCGTCATAGCCGAAGCGCCTGGTCTTGAGCAGCGCGGGCAGCCCCACGCGCGCCAGCGCCGCGCGCAGGTCTTCGGCCGAATCGACCCGCGCATAAGGCGCGACGGGTATGCCGAGGCGCGTGACGAAGTCCTTTTCCGCAAGCCGGTCTTGTGCCGCCGTAAACGACTTCGCGCCGGGCAGAACCGGAACGTGCCGTGCCGCGGCTTCGAGGGTGCCGGCCGGCACATTCTCGAACTCGCAGGTCACGACATCGCAAGCGGCGGCGAAGCTGGCGATGGCATGCGCATCGTCATAGCTGCCCACACTCCGCGCCGCGGCCACGTCGAAGGCGGGCGCGGCCTGATCGTCGGAATAGATGTGGGTCTTCAGCCCAAGCCGGCTTGCCGCGACCGCCAGCATGCGGCCGAGCTGGCCGCCGCCGAGAATGCCGATGGTGCTGCCGGGGGGCAGCGGACGCTCAGGCATTATCCTCGACTGCCTCGGGAATCGCGTCGGTCTGCGCGGCACGCCATGCGGCGACCCTGGCGGCAAGACGGCTGTCGCCGAGCGCAAGAATCTGGGCGGCGAGCAGTCCGGCATTGGTGGCACCGGCTTCGCCGATCGCCAGCGTGCCGACCGGAACGCCGGCCGGCATCTGGATGATGGAGAGCAGACTGTCGAGGCCCTTCAACGCGCGGCTCTCGATCGGCACGCCCAGCACCGGCAGGTCGGTCATCGAAGCCGTCATGCCTGGAAGGTGGGCGGCCCCGCCGGCGCCGGCGATGATCACTTTCAGCCCGCGCTCCCGCGCATCGCTGGCATAGGCATAGAGGCGCTTCGGCGTCCGGTGCGCCGACACCACCTTGGTCTCGTAAGGGACTTTGAGCGCGTCCAGCACTTGCGCCGCGGCCTTGAGCGTCGGCCAGTCCGAGCGGCTGCCCATGATGATGCCGACGACGGGCTTAGGCTCGCTCATATTCGCTCATGGGAATCAAAGGCCTGGCGGCGGAAAGCGCGGGATTATAGGGACGGTCCTTTGCTTGGCAAGGCAAAGCTCGCTCCTTCTCGCTCGGCCTGAGGCCAACTAGCCCTGGACGATCGAGGCCGGTTGGCGCAAATGAGAGGCATGCCGTCCCCCAGAAAGACCGAGCAGCTGATGCGGGCCTATCTCCTGCTGGTTGCCGTGCTCCTGGTGCCGATCGCATTGAGTTACGGCCTCGACCCCGCTTCCGTGCTCCCCAGATTTCTGAATATCAGCGTCGAGGGGACCGACCAGACCCAGATCTTCCGGGCGCTGATGTGCCTCTATCTCGGCGCGTCGATCTTCTGGGCGATCGCCGCCTTCACGCCTTCCTGGCAGCGCGTCGCGGTGATCTGGTCCGTGTTCTTCGCGCTCTCGCTCGCGTTCGGCAGGATGCTCAGCCTCGTGCTGGATGGCCCCGCCAGCCGGCTACTCGATATTTATCTCGTTGTGGAAATCCTCGGTGGACTCGCCGGCTTGGCCCTGCTCGCCTATACGCGAAAGCCTGCTCCCTAGGCGATGATGTCGGGGAGGAGCTGGTCCTCGATGCGGGCCATCTCGTCCTTCAGGGAGAGCTTCTTCTTCTTCAGGCGCTTGAGCTGAAGCGCGTCGGCGCGACCCGATTCCTCCAGCGCGTTGATGGCGCTATCCAGGTCGCGATGCTCCTGCTTGAGCCTGAGCAACGTCGCCCGGAGCTCGCGAATCTCCTCGCTCTCCATCCGACGTCCCCTGCTCCTTGCTGCTTCCTGGGACGAGCAAAAGTATCGGCGCGAACCGCAATGCGCGCAAGGGCCGGGGCGCGGTTTTACAGCATGCGTTGCGCTACACGTGCGGCGACAGGACGCCGCAAGCCCCGGGGGTTAGACAAATCGCCGCCGATTTGGCACAATGGATGATCGGAGACCACGAAACTGGAGGTCCGATATGGCGCTAGACGCACACCTCGTGGAGTTGTCTGAGAAGCATCGTGCTTTGGATCGCAGGATCGAGGAAGAGTTGGCCCGGCCAACCGCAGACGACCTCAAAATCGCGGAATGGAAGCGTCAGAAATTGCGTCTCAAGGATGAGATGGAGCGTTTGAAGCACGAGATGAGCCACTAGCCTCAAGCGTGCCGTTCAGTTTTGACAAGGCCGAGGGGGGTGCAAGATTGTTCGCGCCCGCCGGCCATTTATTTTGGCTTTTCTGCCCCAATTGCGCGCTGGCCGCGCTATAGGTTGGTCGCGAATCAGCCGCGCCGTGCGCGCGGCCAGGGGGAGCGGGTCATGCCGGCCGGTTCAGGACGGGGACGGGTCAGGGGACTTCTCGAGGTTCTCGGTGCGTGCCTGCTGCTTGGCGCCGGGATCTCTCAAGCCGAGGCCGTGGAGAAGGACCTGACCGCTAGGGGCGAGGCGCTCGTCAGCGAGCATTGCGCCCGCTGTCACGCCATCGCCAAAGGGGGCGCCAGCCCGCACAAGGACGCGCCGCCCTTCCGCATCCTCTCCCGCAAATATCCGGTCGAGGATCTCGCCGAAGCGCTCGCCGAGGGCATCGTCGCGGGCCATCCCGACATGCCGATCTTCGTGTTCAATGCGCACGACGTCGCGGCGATCCTGCAATATCTCGAATCGATCCAGGAGCAGGCTTCGGTGCCGGCCGAGCAGGGCGACTAGAGCTCGTCGGCGGAGCCTTCCGGCCACATCAGCCAATCGCGGGCGGCGTCTTCCTCGCCGGGCGCGAAATGCTCCACCGTGCAGGACATGAGGGGCGCGGCGAGCGCCGACCAGAGGTGATGCGTGTCGGGGTGGGCGACGACCGCAACGCGGCTGAAGTCCTTGAGGTGCCGCAAGCTGAACTTGATGTCGTGCCAGAGCGCGGTTGCGTCCATGCCCTCGAAATCCTCTACGATCTCGAGCACGCGCACCTGGCCGTGGCGGGCGATGAAGGCTTCGAGCCGATTGGCGACGGAGTCGAACTCTTCGGTCGAGACGCGGCCCTTGAGCACGATCTCGACCGCCTGCGCGTTGTCATATTCCTTGTAGGAGAGCATGGAGGGTAATGGCTCGGCGGGGATCGGCATCAGGCGCTTCCGCATTAGCCTAAAGCATTGCGGCCCGATCGGCCTAGCGCCGTTAGGCTTAGTGCTTGCCGGATTTGAGGTTTTCCGGCGAGCGGCGCCAGTGCGGTCGGCGCTTCACCGGAAATTAAACTTAACAGGCCGATAAAAGGCGCAAAGCTTTGACACGCTGTTGCCGCGTTTTTCGCGGTTAATTACGGAAGATACGGGAGTTCCTGCCATCAAACGGCTGATTATTTCGCTGCTGGTCATCGGCGCCATCGCCTGTGGCGCGATCTATGCGATCGTGAGCCCGCCGACGCCGATCATCAAGCCTGTCGCCAGCGCCAACCCCCCGCGCACGCTCGCCTATCAGCAGCAGATCGTGCGGCCGGGCGAGACGGCCACCACGGCTATGCCCGATGCGGAAACGCAGCAGCATGCGTTGGTGCCCAGCGAGTCCACGCCGGCGAAACCCGCGCCGGCCCAGAAGACGCCGGCTCCGCAGCCGAAAGCCGCGAGCCCGGCCGGCCCAGACAATTCCGCGCACCAGCAGGGCATGCCGCCGGACATGGCCGGGCTTCCTCGCGACGATGCGGCGGAGCCTTACGATCCCGATGCGCTGCCCTGGCAACAGCGCGGCCAGCGGCCCGATCATCCCGGCATGCAAGGCGGGGGCCAGTATGACCCGGGTGAGGACGGCTACGCGCCAGGCCCCGTGGGAGCAATGCCGGGCGAGGACGGCTATCCGCCCGAGGGCGGCGAGGCGTGGCCGGGCGAGGAGGCCGATCCCAATGCGTGGCCGGCCGGTCCGCAGGAAGCCCCGCAGGAATGGGTGCAGGTGCTCGTCTCCGGCGCCGGGATGCACGGCATGGCCGCCGAAGACGCACCCATGATGTTCGCCTTCCCCTATGGCCGCACGCTCAGAGTGATCTCGCGGTACGGCAATTGGGTCGAGGTGACCGACCCGCAAAGCGCCACGACCGGCTGGATGAAGGCGCAATATCTCGCGCCGGTCGCCCAGCCGCGGCCGCATCAGGAGGCGGAGACCTGGTATGACGAGGAGCCCTCCCGGCGGCGGCGCGGCTGGCTTCGCCGGAACGGCGGCGGAGGCTTTGCCGACATGCTCAATCGCGCGCTCGGCGGCGGCTACTGATCACCGCGCTCCGCTCCCCCGCGAGCGGCACTTACCCCTGATCAACCTCCCTCGCACGACGCGCTTGAGTAACGCTCGTTGCCGGAGTAGTGTTAACGTGACGGGTGGGCACACGATGCGGAGTTCTGCATGCGTGGCCTTTTACCAATGGTGTGGCTCTTAGGGGCCGGCCTCTACACAGCCTCTATCCTCTCTCTGATCAAGCCATTCTCCGGCGACGAGGAGTGGCCCGCGCCGCCTCCCGTGAATGAGGCCGTGGTGGCGGCGAAGCTTCAGCCAGAAGTGACCAGGCAGGCTCTAGCCCAAGCGCAGGGACCGCTCGTGCTGGCGGCCCTTTCGGCCGAACCGAAGACTCCGCGTCGCGACGAATGGGTGCAGGTCGCGGGCTATACGACCATGGTCCGCGCCAGGCCGTCAGCCGACGCGCCGCCGCTCTACGCCTATGCGGTCGGACGCGGGCTTCGGGTGATCGGTCGCGAAGGGCGCTTCGTCAGGGTGCAGGATCTCGGCAGCGGCAAGCTCGGCTGGATCGAGGAGTCCTCTCTGGTCCCGTTCTTCGGCGGCTACCGGCAGCCCGAGCAGCAAATCGCCGCGCCGCAGATCGTCGCGGTCGCGCCGCCGCCGGCCAGGTCCGCCGCTGAGCCGGACAGCACCGAGCCAAAGCCACACGTCACCCCGGTGGCCGCCAGGAAGCCGCAACTGCCGCGCAATGACGTGATGGCGGCGCGCCTGGCCAAGGAGACTGTGGCCGCCGCCGAGCCAAGAGGGCGCGGACTGTTCGGCCGGAAGCGCGGGGCGCAGCGCATCGCCTTGGGCGGCCGGCAGAAGGGACCGACCTCGATGTTCGACCGGGCGATCAGAGGCTTCTGAGGCGTCCCAACAGCAGCGCCTATAATGCGCTTGCGCCGAGCCGGCGCCTTGCCGGCAATGGCGATCAGCGCATCGCGAACGGAATTGCTTGAAGGCGTCGGACACAGCCATTTCGAGTGGACGTTCAGACCAGCGGCGAGACGGGTTCGCTGTGCTCGCCGGCCGGAGCCGGGTGCTCGCCGATCGGCGCGGCGCCGTCGTGATGGGCGACATCGTGGCCGTTGGCCTTATGCTGCCCGTTGGCGTGCTGAGCAACCGGGACCGCAGCATGGCCGATGCCGTTCTTGGCGGCGACGCGGCGCTCTCGCTCGACCGCCGTACGGGCGGCAACGTTCTGGGTGTAAAGCTCCATGTGCTCGGCGTCTTCTTCGGCCACCGCGGTGAGCGCCTCATCCATATAGAGCTTGGCGTTCGGGTCCGCCTCAACCTTGTTCAAGATGCGCGTCAGGTGGCGCCAGCGTTTGGCGACCATGACGACTTTGCGGGCAATGTCGGCGGCGTAGCGCGCGTAGAACGGAACGGCCCATTCGATCGGCATTCCGGAGCGGCGGTCGCGGCGGTGCTTGATGCGGAAGATGCCCCATTGCAGCGGATGCAAGCCTTCCACCGGCACCGCGCTGGAGAACCAGAACAACACGGTCCTCAGCGAACGCAGGTTGATGCCGCAGGCATAGGCGCGGCGCATGATCGTCTCAAGATGCTCGTCGGTGTAATAGTGCCCCCAAGCCGCTTGATAGATGCCCGACCACTCTTCCTTGGTCATCTTGGGATGGGCGGTGACGACGTGCTCGACGTCGTATTTGTTCATATCGGGGTCCATCCAGACCCCTTTCTCGTGCAGCACCTTGTGGTCTTCCGACCCCGGCAGCGGCGTCAGCACAAAAAATTCGAGCATGTCGAGCGGCAGTTCTTTCTTGATGATATCGAGGTCCTGCTTGATCGACTCCGGCGTGTCGTTCTCGAAGCCGAGGATGTAGCCCGCGTAGGTCATGATGCCGACCCGCTTCCATTCGAGCAGCATCTTGCGGTACTCGGTGATCTTGTTCTGCCGCTTCTTGGCGGCGATCAGGTTCGCGGGGTTGATGTTCTCGAGCCCGATGAACACGCGGGTGACGCCCGCCCGCTTCGATTTATCGATGAAGTTCGGGATGCGGTGACAGAGCGTGTCGACCTGGATGCAGAAGCGGATGTCCAGCCCGTCCTCTTCCCGCAGCTTGATGATGCGATCGTAGATCGCCTCCCAATCCTTGTTGCGGGCGAAATTGTCGTCGGTGATGAAGAAGCGGTTGACGCCCTGCTCGTAGTTCCAGCGCAGGATCTTCTCGACGCTGTCGGGCGATCGATAGCGCGACTTGCGCCCCTGCACGTTGATGATGGTGCAGAACGAGCATTGAAATGGACAGCCGCGACCGGCGTCGAAGCTGGTCACATTGCCGATGGTCCGCCTGACGAACTCGACCGGCAGGAAGGGCGGAGCGGGGATGTTGCCGATGTCCGGCAGGTGCTTCATATGATCGTAAAGCGGGCGAAGCTCGCCGCGCGCGGCGTCGATCAGCACCTCGTCGAGACCTTCCTCCGCCTCGCCGGCATAGATGGAAATGCCGAGCGCCTGCGCCGCCTTGATGTCGGCGGGAAGCTCTTTCAGCATCGAGAGGCAGCCCGAGACATGGAAGCCGCCGATCATCACTTGGATGCCGGCCTTGCGCAGCTGCGTGGCGATATCCACGGCACGGGGGAATTCATTGGATTGCACGCCGATAATGCCGACCAGCCCGAGCCCGCCATTGTCTTTGATTTGGCGGGCGATCTCGCGCGTGCGGACGCGCGTGTTAGTCTCGTCCATGGCGCTCACGTCGATGGGAAGGTCGGGCCCAAGCAGCTGCCGCTCAGCGGCCCCAAGCGCCAGGCTGTACACCGCGGCCAGCGAGTTCGACGGCATGGTCGAACGAACCCACTGCACCACATAGCCGTCATTGTCGTAATGCGACGGCTTGATCAGGATGAGCTGAAAGCGCGACTTGGTCGTCCGTGTTCGCTTGATCATCCCTCAATCCCGAAAAGGCTTCAGCCGCGCGCCGGGACCGGTCTTTGCCGGATCTGACAAACGCTGCACCTCTGAAAGGACGCGCCCGGCTTATTCCGCGCCTTGACCCCGTTCGCCAATGCCGGGGGTGCCGTCCGCGTGCCCATTTTGCGGTGCACCCTTTGGTTCGACGCACTCAAACATAATAACCCACCCGGGTCCAATTTATTAAGGGGAAATGG
>DASQKJ010000042.1:0-5383 GCA_035630595.1 Methyloceanibacter sp. | reverse complement strand
GAACGGAACCTCGAACGGCAGCAATGCCATGACATGATCGAGACGTTTCTTCAGCTTGCGCGCGCGGAACGGCGCCCAGGCCCAGAGCTGCGGCGCGACGTAGTGAATGACGGGTATGCCGGAGCCGCGCAGATGATGCGCCAGCCTAAAGCTGAAGCCGGGAGAGTCGATGGTCACGACGGCGTCGGGTTTGAGGTCGCGCGCCGCCGCGGCGGTTTGTCTGATGCGCCCGATCAGCCGCGGCAGGTGGGGCAGGATCTCGGCAAGTCCCACGAGAGACAGTTCGCTCATGGGAAATAGGCTTTTGAGCCCTTGGCTCTCGCTTTGCGCTCCGCCGACTCCGGCAAAGCTGATGCGTCCGGCGGTCTGGCGCTTGAGCGCCGCCATCAGCCGTCCGGCAAGATGGTCGCCGGACGTCTCGCCGGTGACGATGAAGATCAATGGCTCGCGATTGTTCACTTTGGTGTCCATGCCCAGCTGTTTGCCGCCGAATGAGATCGAAGGTCTTGCGTCGCTTTTCAGAGGCTACGCCAGGACGTGAAGGTTGCGGCCTGGCCGTGCCGTTTGCCGTCGCGGTCGCGGAGTTCCCAGACGATTCCGTCCTCGATGATAAAGCGCCGCCCGGACTTGGCAACGCGAACCCCGCGATAGCCGGTCATGAAACCGTGGCGCGAAACTTCGTCCAGCAAGGCTTGCCGTTCGGCCTGTTCGGGTGCCTCCGCCGATAGCCGCGACGGCAGCGACATGAATTCGTCCCACGTATAGTCGAAACAAAGCTGAGCGGCCCGGTTCGCATAAATGAATTTCGGGTCGTCTTCAGTGCTGTGCGCCAGCACGGCGAAGGGCGCGTCGCGATAAAGCCACGCGGCATCGGCTCCAGCCAGGGTCAGCCTCTCCCGCAGCAGGCGGGCGTAGCTCTCGGTGAGCAGGCGGAAGAAGCCCGGGTCGGTCGCTAGGGTCATAGGGCAGGTCTTGGCCAGAGCCGCTTTTGCGCCGGGATTTAGCCCCATAGGATTGGCGCTGCACCAGGAAAATTCGCCGCAAGCCAATGCATCGGACAATGACCTCAGAACGGGCAGTAGCGCCGTCAACCGGCTCGGCAGCATTGGCCCCCGCCGGGTCTGCGCGAATCGTTTCGATCGATGTCCTGCGCGGCTTGGTCATGGCGCTGATGGCGCTCGACCATACCCGCGACTTCTTCGGTTCGGGCGGCTTCAGTCCGCGCGACGTCACCGAGCCGGCGCTGTTCCTGACGCGGTGGATCACCCATATCTGCGCGCCGACCTTCATCTTTCTCGCCGGGGTCTCGGCGTTTCTCTATGGCCGCACCAGAAGCACAGGCGAGCTTAGCCGCTTCCTCGTCATCCGCGGCATCTGGCTGATCCTGATCGACTTCACCTTGATCAAATATGGCTGGCGCTTCGAGTTCGATCTGTTCCGACTGACTGCGGGAGTCATTTTCGTCATTGGCGCGTCGATGATCGTGCTGGCGGTGCTGATCTGGCTGCCGCGCTGGGCGATTGTCACCTTGGCATTGCTAATGATCGCCGGTCACAACCTGCTCGATGGTGTACAGGCAGAAGCGCTGGGGCAGGGCGCTTGGGTTTGGCATCTCCTGCATGAGCGGGGCCTCATTCCGCTGGGCGAGCGAGCGGCACTTTATGTGCTTTATCCGCTGATCCCCTGGGCAGGAGTAATGGCCGCTGGCTATGTGCTCGGCCCGGCGATGCAGCGCGAGCCGGAAGCGCGCCAGCGCCTGTTATTCGCGCTCGGCGCCGGCATCACCCTTGGCTTTGTCCTGCTTCGCGCCATCAATCTCTACGGTGACCCGGTACCCTGGGTGGCGCAGGAGACATGGCTTTCGACGCTGCTCTCTTTCCTCAATTGCGAGAAATATCCGCCGTCGCTGCTCTACCTGATGATGACGCTTGGGCCGGCGCTGATGCTATTTGCGGCCTTTGAGCATGCGCGAGGCGCCCTCGCCAATGTGCTCGCATTGTTCGGTCAGGTTCCGTTCTTCTTCTACGTGGTCCACATCTATCTTATCCACGCGCTCGCCGCCGGCACTGGCTTCGCCACGACCGGCGAGCTGACGAGTAGTCCGACGATCGGCTTCAGCCTGCCCGGCGTCTATCTCGTCTGGCTTATCGTGCTCGTTTTGCTCTATCCGCTCTGCCGTTGGTTTGCGCGGCTGAAAGAGCGCAGGGCCGAGTGGTGGTGGAGCTATCTGTGATGAATCACAAAATGTGCTTGGCGTAGAGGTCGGTGCGGCGGTCACGGAAGAAGCCCCAATCGGCGCGGTAGCGCGCGATCTCGTCGAGGTCGAAGCTCGCCACCAGCACCCCTTCCTCCCGGTCGCCGAAGCTCGCGACCAGCTCGCCTTTGTGGTTGGCGATGAAGGAGTGGCCGTAATAATGCTGCGTGGCGCCGTCATTCTCCTCGATGCCGATGCGGTTGGCGGCGACGATCGGCACGGCGTTGGCGACGGCATGGCCCTGCATCGCCCGCTGCCACGGGAGGTGGGTGTCGATGGTCAAGTCTTGCGGCTCGGAGCCGATTGCCGTCGGATAGAACAGGATTTCGGCGCCTTCGAGCACCATGGCGCGTGCCGTTTCCGGGTACCACTGGTCCCAGCAAATGCCGACGCCGATCGGCCCGGCACGAGTGCTCCACGCCTTAAAGCCGGTGTCGCCCGGCCGGAAATAATATTTCTCCAGATAGCCCGGGCCGTCGGGGATATGGCTCTTGCGGTAGACGCCAAGGATTTCCCCGTTTGCGTCGGCAATCGCCACGCTGTTGTAGTAGTGCGGACCGTCGTTCTCGAAGAACGAAATCGGGATGACGACCTTCAATTGTTTGGCGAGCTTGGCCAATGCGACCACGCAAGGATGCTCGCTCGCCGGATAGGCGGTCGCGAACCATTTCGGATCCTGATGCGTGGGGAAATAGATGCCCTGGAACAATTCCGGCGGCAGGATTACCTGTGCGCCCTGGCGCGCGGCCTCGCGCACGAAGCCCTCGACCTTGGCGATGTTGGCCTTCAGGTCGAGGCCGAACGACGCCTGGATCGCCGCAACCGTGACCGTGCGCGTTGCCATCAGAGCGGTTCCTCTCGCGTGATGCAGTGAAAGGAGCCGCCGCCGGCATTGCCCGAGCCGAGCAGTGCGCGCGAAGGAAGGCCGACGACCTCGCGGCCGGGAAAGACGGACTGCAATGCCTCGATCGCGGGCTCGGCCGGTGGCGTGCCATAGACCGGCACGACCACGATGTCGTTGGCGATCACGAAATTCACATGCGAGGCGGGTGCGATCTCGCCCGCCTCGTCGATGACGAGACCGGGGCTCGGAATGCGGATCACTTCAAGTCTTCGGCCTTTAGCGTCCGTCGCGGCTTCGAGGGCGCGCGCGATCTCGGCAAGGACCTCGGCATTCGGGTCGTCATCGCCCGCCGGAGATTGGCACACGACGCGGCCAGGCGCGACAAAGCGGGCGATCGCGTCGATATGGCCGTCGGTGTGGTCGTTGAGCAGGCCATGGTCGAGCCAGACGATCTTCTTGGCGCCGAAGGCCTCGCGCAAAGCCGCTTCGGTTTCAGCTTCGTTCCAGCCATTGCGATTCTCGTTCAGCAAGGTCTGCCGCGTGGTGAGGATCGTGCCTTCGCCGTCCTGGTCGATGGCGCCGCCTTCCAGCACGCAGTCGAATTTGCGCATGGGCGCGCCGGCGAGCCTGGCGATGTCGTCGCCGACGGTGTCGTCGCCGGGGAGTTCGTATTTGCCTCCCCAGCCATTGGTCCTGAATCTGAGCGCGACTAAGCCGCTGTCGGCGCGCGCGAAGATCGGGCCGGTGTCGCGGAGCCAGATATCGCCATAGCGGGCCGGAACGATCTCGGCCCTGCCGCTGAGCTCCGTGCGGGCCGACAGCTCGGCCTCGGCGCCCGAGACGAGCAGGCGCACGTGGTTGGAGCGGCTCAGCGCCCGGATAAGTCCCGCCACGTCGCGGCGTGGGCCCGCGAGGTCGCCGTTCCATTCCTCAGGGTCCGCCGGCCAGGCGGTCCAGATCGCCTGTTGGGGCGCCCATTCGGCAGGAACCGAAACCCTCTGATCTGCCTCCGCAATTCGCATGGAATCCTACTCGGGTCGCGCGAAAACCAGTGGGTCTTCGTCTAAATCGTCACGTTCCCTTCCCTCTGAAGGGTTAAACTCTGCTCCTGTCAACTAGGGAGGCGAATCACGCTACAGAAGCGGCGGTAGGCGCCCGCAGCGTCTTCGCGTCAGACGGATAGCAAGGGAGGAGACTGTCATGGCTACAGCGGCTGCACGTGCCGATCAATCGAACATCTGGTGGATCTTTCTGCTCGAGGGTATTGCTGCCCTAATCTTCGGCGGATTGTTGCTGACCGCACCCGCTTCGACCCTGGTCGCGCTCGCCGTCTTCCTGGGCTTCTACCTGCTGTTCATCGGCGTGCTCGAGCTGGTTCGGGTGTTCGTCGATAGCTCCCAGCCCTGGATCTGGTCGCTCGTCATCGGCATCCTCGGCATCGTCGCGGGCATCATCGTCCTGAACCATCCCGTGCTCACGGCGATTGCCATTCCCACCACTGTCGTCATCTATCTCGGCGTGCTCAGCCTAATCATGGGTGTCGTCGGGATCATCGGCGGCTTCAGCGGTGGCGGGGTAGGCTCGTTCCTGCTTGGCATCGTCAGCCTGATCATCGGTATCCTGCTGCTCGGCTCGCCGATGACGACGGCGCTCGCCGTCCCCTTCGTGTTCGGCATCCTGCTGCTGATCGAGGGCGTGTTGCTGATCGTCTATGCCTTCAAGGCGAAGGGCTAGGCACAACCCGCTAGCGGCCGTCAGAACGATCCGAAGGCAGTGCCTAGAAGGATCGTGACCGCAAGCGCTATCACTGCGCCCACGACGGCCACCATGAAGATGTCGAAATAGCTCTCGCGGTGTGTCGTTCCACACACCGCGAGCAGCGTCACCACTGCGCCGTTGTGGGGCAGGCTGTCGAGCGTGCCCGCGCCGATCACGGCTACGCGATGCATGAGCGCCGGGTCGAGGCCGATATCGGCTGCAAGCTGCATATAAGTCTCGCCCAGCGCATCGAGCGCGATGGTGAGGCCGCCGGAGGCGGAGCCGGTAAGGGCGGCAAGCAGATTGGCCGCGGCGGCAAGGGAGATCAGCGGATTGTCGCCGCCGAGCGTCAAGACGAAGTCGCGCACCATGGCGAACGCCGGAAGGGCGGCCACCACCGCGCCAAACCCGACGAGGCTCGCCACGCTCAGGGCTGGAAGCACCGACGCATTGGCGCCGGCATCCATGCTCTCGCGAAGCGAAGCGAGCCGGTTCCACTGAGTCAGGATCAGCGTGAGGATGGCGGC
>DASQKJ010000041.1:0-23330 GCA_035630595.1 Methyloceanibacter sp. | reverse complement strand
TGGTCGGCCGCATGACCGCACGCGGCTATCCGCCCGACTTCGCCGAGCGCTGCTTCAAGCAGATCAAGGGCTTCGGCGAGTACGGCTTCCCCGAGAGCCACGCCGCGAGCTTTGCGCATCTGGTCTATGTCTCGGCCTGGCTCAAATGCCATTACCCGGCGGCCTTCGCCGCTGCGCTGCTCAACGCGCAGCCGATGGGCTTCTACGCGCCGGCGCAGATCGTGCGCTGCGCGCGCGAACACGGCGTCGAGGCGCGCGAGGCCGACATAAATCTCAGCCTCTGGGACTGCACCTTGGAACCCGTTGATCCCTCCCCCTGCAAAGAAGAGGGTGGCGATGACTGCAAGTCATCGCCGGGTGGGGGTCACACAATCGAACAGATGATTCAGGCCCACCCCCATCCCGACTCTCCCCCTTGCAGGGGGAAGGAGAGAAGTTTCGCGCTGCGGCTAGGCTTATGCCAGATCGATGGCCTGCGCGAGGACGAGGTGAAGGCCCTCGTCTCCGTGCGTGATGGCGTGCCAGCCGACCTCAATCCGCATCTGTTTGCACCTTTACCCTCCCCAGGAAAGGGGGAGGGTGACGATGGCCAAAGGCCATCGCCGGGTGGGGGTAACATTACGCAGCCGACAATTGGAACTCACCCCCTCCCCGACCCTCCCCCTTGTAGGGGGAGGGTGTCTTTCAGCGACATGCGCGATGTGTGGCGGCGGAGCGGGCTGAAACGCGCCACCATAGAGAAGCTTGCCGCGGCGGACGCGTTCCGCTCGCTCGGCCTCGATCGCAGACAAGCGCTGTGGGAAGTGCGCGGTCTGCCCAAGGAAATGCCGCTGCCGTTGTTCGATCATGCGGACGCCGCAGAGACCGGCACCGAACCGGACGCAGCGCTGCCCGCCATGCCGCTCTCCGAGCATGTGGTGAACGACTATCGCACGCTCAGACTTTCGCTGAAGGCTCACCCGATGAGCTTCCTGCGCGCCCGCGTGACCCAAACCGGTATCGCTGCCTGCGCCGATCTCAGAGCTTGCCGTGACGGCGCGCGCGTGAGCGTCGCCGGAGTCATCTTGGTGCGTCAGCGTCCAGGCTCGGCGCAAGGCGTGGTGTTCATGACCATTGAGGACGAGACGGGAGTCGCCAATGCGGTGATCTGGCCGAAGGTGCTGGAGCGCGAGCGTATCGTCGTGATGGGCGCGCGTCTCGTCGTGGTGCATGGCCGCATTCAGCGCCACGAGGACATCATCCATGTCGTGGCCGAGCGTCTCGATGACCGCAGCGACTGGCTCCGCCTGCTGACAGAAGACGGCGAAGCTCTGAGCATCGCTCTCGCCAATGCCGACCATGTCAAGCACACGGGCGGCGAGGACACCCGCGAGCGGTTGCGCGAGCGCGGCCATCCACGCTGGCACCCACGCCGTCACCCCAGGACCGAGCGCATCATCCCCAAATCCCGCGATTTCCATTGAAGGCAGGGAGCGGTAGCCTGCCCAGCGAAACTCGCTATGCTGCCGCGATGAACCGCCGGTCATTATTGATCGTTTCGACATTCGTGCTGCTTCTGGCGGCGCTCGCCCCGGCACCGAGCGCGCTTGGCTTCGAGCAGCCGGAAGGCGAAAGCGGTCTCCTGCCGAAACCGCTCGTCAAGGCCAAGCGGCACATGGCCGTCGCCGCGCACCCGCTCGCGGCCGAAGCCGGGCTTGCGATGCTTCGCAAAGGCGGCAGCGCGGTGGACGCCGGCATCGCCACCCAGATGGTGCTCAACCTGGTGGAGCCGCAATCTTCAGGCATCGGCGGCGGCGCCTACATCCTCCATTGGGACAAGAGCGCCAAGCAACTCACCAGCATCGATGGCCGCGAGACCGCGCCTGCTGCAGCCACGCCGGAACTCTTTCTCGATGGGGCGGGTAAGCCGCTACCGCGCGATGCGGCCATGGCGAGCGGGCTCTCGGTCGGCGTTCCCGGCCTGCTCGCCGCGCTGAAGCTCGCCCACGACAAACACGGGAAGCTCCCCTGGGCTGAGCTGTTCCAGCCGGCCATCAATCTCGCCCGCCAGGGCTTCTCGGTTTCGCCACGCCTCGCCCAGATGCTCGCCCGCATGGATCCCACGAGCTTCACGCCGGAGGCCCACGCCTATTTCTTCGACCCTCAAGGGAGGCCTTGGCCGGCCGGTTACAAGCTCGCCAATCCGGCACTCGCCGAGACCCTCGACCTGATCGCTCGTGACGGACCCGACGCGTTCTACCGCGGCGATCTCGCCCGCGACATCGCGGCTGCAGTGCAGAACGATCCGCGCAAGCCGGGCAAGCTGACCGCGGAAGATCTCGCCGCATACCGCGCCAAGGAGCGCGAGCCGATCTGCGTGCTCTATCGGGCCAACCGGGTCTGCGGCATGGGACCGTCGTCTTCCGGCGGGGTGACCGTCGGCCAGGTGCTTGCTCTGATCGAATCCTTTGACTTTGGCTCCGCTCCACCCGATGCGCGCGCCGCGCACATCATCGCCGAGGCCGAGCGGATCGCGCTTGCCGACCGCGCGCGCTACCTTGCCGATTCCGATTTCGTGCCGGTCCCACTCGCAGGGCTCCTCGACCCCGGCTACCTGGCCGAGCGCCGCGCTCTGATCGATCCGGAGCGCGCGCTGGAGCATGTCGCAGCCGGCTCCCCACCGAACACTCGGCAAGGTGCTTTTGGCCTCGATCGCTCGCGGGCGGGAGGCGGTACGAGCCAGATCTCCATCGTCGACGATGACGGCAACGCCTTCTCTATGAGCACAAGCATCGAAAATGCCTTCGGCGCGCGGAGCATGGTGCGCGGCTTCCTGCTCAACAATCAGCTCACCGATTTCTCGTTCTTGCCCATCGATGCAGAGGGACGCCCGGTTGCCAATCGCGTCGAGGGCGGCAAGCGGCCGCGCAGCTCCATGGACCCGACCATCGTGTTCGGCGAGGACGGCACACTGCGCTACGTGCTCGGCAGTCCCGGCGGTCCGGCGATCATCTTCTACAATGTCAAGACGATCGTCGCGTTGGTCGATTGGGGGCTCGACGCAGCGCAAGCCGCCGCGCTGGTCAATTTCGGCGGCAGCGAGAACGGCGTACTGATCGAAACCGGCACTGCCTGGGATCCGCTCGCCGCGTCCCTGGAGGCGATGGGGCACGCCGTGCGCCGCCTTCCTTTGACCAGCGGCCAGCATATCGTCGCCGTAACGCCGGAGGGACTCGAAGGCGGCGCCGATCCCCGCCGCGAAGGCGTGGCCCTGGGGGATTGATGGCACCTCCCGCCAAGTCGATTGCTGTGCGCGGCGCCGGCGTGGTCGGCCTGTGGCAAGCGCTGATGCTGGCGCGGCGCGGCCATGCGGTGACCCTTTGCGAGCGCTCGCCTCACCCCTTCGCCGAGGGTTGCAGCCGATATGCCGGCGCTATGCTCGGCCCGCGCTGCGAGGAGGAGAGCGCCGAGGCGATCGTTGGCGATCTCGGCAGGCGCGGCATCGCGCTCTGGCGCGAGACCTATCCGGACATTGTTGTCAACGGCACACTGGTCGTGGCGCTTGCCCGTGATCGCGCCGAACTCGATCGCTTCGCGCGCATGACGGGCGGACATCAGCGCCTGTCACCGGCCGAACTTGCTGCATTGGAGCCGGACCTTGGTGACCGCTTCGCCGGCGCACTGTTTTATCCCGAGGAGGCCCATCTCGCGCCGGAGGCCGCGCTTCGTTTCCTGCTCGATGCAGCGTTGGCGGAGGGCGTGGCGTTGCGTCTTGGCGAATGCGAAGTTCCGAGCAGCACAGACTTGGTCGTCGATTGCCGCGGCCTCGCCGCCAAGCCCGAGCTGCTGAACCTTCGCGGCGTGCGCGGCGAGAGGATCGTGATCAGGAGCCGCGAAGTGACGTTGGCGCGCCCCATTCGGCTGCTGCATCCGCGCTTTCCGCTCTATCTCGTCCCCTGGGGCGATGGTCTCTATATGGTCGGCGCCACGGTGATCGAGAGCGAGGAGACCGGCCCGATCACGCTCCGCTCCGCGCTCGATCTGCTTTCCGCCTGTTATGCGCTGGACCCCGCTTTCGCCGAGGCGGAGATCGTGCAGCAGGGCGCGGGCGCTCGCCCGGCCTTCCCCGACAATCGGCCTAGGATTATTGCGCGGAAGGGCTATATCTACGTCAACGGTCTGTACCGGCACGGCTTTCTGCTCGCGCCCGCGCTCGCCGAGTTGGTCGCCGACTATCTTGAGACCGGCGCCACGCATCCGGAGGTGTTTGTTGAACATCCTGCTCAACGGTGAGGCTTTCGCCACCGACGCCAAGACGCTGGATGAGCTTTGCGCGCGGCTCGGTTTTGCCGGGGCGAGGATCGCCACCGCTCTGAACGGCAGCTTCGTGGCCGCACCTGAGCGCGGCTCGACGCCGCTGGCGGAAGCCGATGAGATCGAGATCGTGGCGCCGAGGCAGGGCGGCTGATGCTCACGCTCTACGGCAAGGACTTCGCCTCGCGGCTGTTGCTCGGCACCGCGCAATATCCCTCGCCTGAAAGCCTGAAGCAGGCGGTCGAGGCCTCCGGCGCCGAGATCGTCACGGTCTCGCTCCGTCGCGAATCGGCGCGCACCCGCACGGGCGAGGGCTTTTGGGCGCTGATCGAGGAGCTTGGCTGTCGCGTGTTGCCCAACACCGCAGGCTGTCGTACCGCCAAAGAAGCCATCGCCACCGCGCATATGGCGCGAGAGCTGTTCGGCACGAATTGGATCAAGCTGGAAGTGATCGGCAATGACGACACCTTGCAGCCGGATTTGTTCGGCCTGGTCGAGGCCGCCAGCGTGCTGTCCGGCGAAGGCTTCGAGGTTCTGCCCTACACGACCGAAGACCTGAGCGCCGCCGAACGCCTGGTTGCCGCCGGCTGCGCGGTGCTGATGCCCTGGGCCGCGCCGATCGGCTCGGCGCGCGGGCTGATAAACAAGGAGGCGCTGAAGACGCTCCGCGCCTACTTCCCCGACATTCCATTGATCGTCGACGCAGGCCTCGGCGCCCCCTCGCACGCCGCCGAGGTCATGGAACTCGGCTATGATGCCGTTCTGCTCAACACGGCGATCGCCAAGGCCGGCGATCCCGTCAAGATGGCAGCCGCTTTCGCCCGCGCCGCCGAGGCCGGCCGACTTGCCTTCGAGGCCGGGCTGATCGAGCCGCGCGACATGGCATCGCCCTCGACGCCGGTCGCCGGCACACCCTTCTTCAAGATCGACCACGCCTCGTGATCGAGCGCGTGTCACCCCGGCCTTGATCCAGCTCGACCCCTTCTACCCCATCGTCCCGGATAGCAAATGGCTCGCGCGCTTGCTGCCGCTCGGCGTCAGGCTGGTGCAGCTCCGGGTCAAGGATCAGCCGCAAGACATCGTCCGCGCCGAGATCGAAGCCGCCGTGGCGCTTTGCAACGACTATCGCTGCGAGCTAGTGATCAACGATTATTGGCGCGAGGCGATCGACGTCGGTGCCGGTTTCGTGCATCTCGGCCAGGAGGACCTCGCCAACGCCGATCTCCGCGCCATACGGCAAGCGAACCTGAAAATCGGCGTCAGCACCCACAACCTCGAGGAGCTGGACCGGGCGCTCGCCGCCGAAGCCGACTATGTGGCGCTCGGGCCCATCTACGCCACCACGCTGAAAGCGATGCCCTGGGCGCCGCAAGGCCTTCCCCGCCTCGCCGAGTGGCGCGCGCTGGTCGCCTGCCCATTGGTTGCCATTGGCGGGATTACGGCCGCTCGCGCCCCTATGGTGCTGGCCGCCGGGGCCGACTCGGTCGCCGCCATCACCGATATTGTGACAAGCCAACACTCTGAAGCAAAGGTGAAAAATTGGATCGAGGCAACCGCGCCGTGGCGCCACTTGTCCACAGGCGCTCAACAGCCATGACTCGGCGCGTTGGGGCTTGACCCGGCACCCCCGACCCGAGGATCATCAGTCCACGGGGTGGTTGAACCGTCCAGGGGGCCCGATGAGTTACCGTCTCGACCCGGCAATGCCGATGAGCGAGGCAGTTCGGCGCGTCGCCTTTGCCGAGCTTGAGATCGCGCATGGCGCACTAGCGACCCCGCCGGAGCGGCATAGCGGCGTGCATAGCGCGCGCAAATGCTTGAAGCGTCTCCGCTCGCTGCTGCTCCTTGCCCGCCCCGGCATGCCGGAGCCGGTCTTTTTGACCCTAACCGATCGGCTGGCTCGGATCGCCAGAGGGTTGGCGGCGGCCCGCGATGCCGCAGCCTTATCCGACGCCATCGACAAGCTCGAACGCGAGACCGGTGCGGGACCGGGCCTCGGTCCGCTCCAATCCTTGCGCGCGTGGCTGCAGAAAAGGCGCCACGCCGCCGAGCAGAATCTGGAGCGAAGCGCCGCCTCCGACGCGATGCGCGGCCTGCTTGAGATCAGGCCGGCCTTTGCCGGGCTCGCCGTCTATCCCGACGACTTCCGCTCGCTCTCCAAAGGTCTGCGGCAATGCTATCGCGGCACGCACCAAGCCTTCCGTCATGCTTTCTCTTCCGAGCGCGACGAGGATCTGCACGAATGGCGCAAGGGCGTTCAGCATCATTGGCGACAGATGCAGTTGCTGGCACCGTGTTGGCCGTCCGAGCTCTCGGCGCGGGCGGAAGCGGCGCGCGCGCTTTCGCAGGTCCTTGGCGACGACCACGATATCTCGTTGCTGATGCGGCTCGTATCGACGCCGACCATGATGTTCGGCACGCCGGACGAGACCGCAGCCTTCCTCAAGCGCTGCCGCCGACGCCACAAGGCCTTGCGCAAAGAAGCGCGCACCCAGGGGGCAAGGCTGTTCGCCGAACGGGCACGGCCTTTCGCCGAGCGCATTGAGACTTATTGGCAGATTGCCGCCGGAGGCGCGGGCAAGACCGTAGCTGACGTCCGGCCCGATAATGTCGTGGTATTCGGCGATCTACGCAGCCCTCGCGCGAGCTAGACGTTCTTCGAGGGCAAGACCCCTCGTAGCCCGGGCGCTTCAGACCTTCACCGTCATCCCATCATGGGAAACCTCCCAACCTGCGGCCTCGACGGCGGCGCGCTCGGACGAACCCTCGCGCAGGACGGGATTGGAATTGTTGATGTGGATGAAGATCTTGCGGGCGATGTTGAGAGGCGCCAGCAAGGCGATGCTGCCTTCCTCGCCCGACATGTTCATGTGGCCCATGCGGTCGCCGGTCTTGTTGAGCAGGCCTTGGGCGATCATCTCGTCATTGGTGTAGAGCGTGCCGTCGAAGAAGAGCAGCGGCGCACCCCTGAGTCGCGCGCGGAGCGCATCGTCGACCTTGGCGCAGCCCGGGACATAGAAGAAATGCCGGCCGCTCGCCGTCTCGGTCACTTTCAATCCGGTGGTGTCGCCTTCCTGCGTGCCGAGGCCCGCACCGGCTTTTGCGTCTTCGAGATAAAGCGGGACCTTGCCCGGGACCGGGAAGGCCTCGATGTCGAGCCCAACGGGACCTGATGGCCCCTCGACCGCAACTCGCTCCTCATAGGTCACAGGCTTGCGCTTGACCAGCCGGGCGTCGAGCACGTCGAACACGCTGTTGGACGCGAGCACATCGAGCACGCGAGGCGTGCCGTACACGCTCAACGGCTGACCCTCGCGCAGGCACAACAGCCCGGCAATGGCATCGACATCGCCATTGGTCAGTACCACGGCCTTGATCGGGCTGCTGCGCGGACCGCCATCAGGCGCCGGGTGCAGCGCCGGCGTATCGTTGATTTGCTGACGCAGATCAGGAGCCGCGTTGAGCAGCACCCATTGCTTGCCGTCGGCGCTGACCGCGACCGAGGCTTGGGTGCGCGGCGCGATTCCGCCCACGCCTTTACGCGCGTCGGCCGAATTACGCCCGTTGCAATTCCATTGCGGCAGGCCGCCGCCGGCCGCCGAGCCGAGAACCTTAATCAGCATGATGCAGCACCAGGTGGCGACGAACGCCCGGCCGCGTCAAGACCCAAAGCCACGAGGAACCGCCAATGCTCGGCCTGCCATTTGCGGCGCTCAATCAGGACGGCGCGCCCGTGTGATCGAGGGGAGATGCTCAATGGCGATCCGCATCAGCTCAGGCAGCGTCTGCGCGCCGAGCTTGCTCTTCAGCTGCGTGCAGGTGTTGGCGACCGTCTTATAGCTCACGTTGAGACGGTCGGCGATGACCCTGTAGGGTTTGCCTTCCGCCACGAGCGCAAGCGTCTGCAGTTCGCGCAAGGTCAGGCGCCGCAGCGGATTAGTCTTTTCCCGGGCCTGCTTGAATGCGACATCGGCGGCCACATCGTAACTGAGATAGGGCCGGCCGTCGCGCACCTTCTGGAACGCTTTGAGAAACTCCTCCGGAGAGGTGTCCCTCAGCACATATCCCGTCGCGCCCAATTCGAGAGCCCGGCTCACAATGACCGGGTCGCTGTGCATGGTGAACACCAAAATCGGAGTCTCCTGGTCGTGCAGTCGAAGCCCGCGAATGAACGATAGGCCGTTCAAGGTGCCTGTCCGCATCGCAAGGTCGAGCACGACGAGGTCTGGCTTCTGCGTCCGGTAAAGCCGAAATCCCTCGGTAGCGCTCTGCGCTTGAAGAATCTGGCTGGCCCCCCCGGCTTTCAGCAGCTGAGCGCAACCCTCCGAAATAATGGGATGATCGTCGACGACAAGCACGCGCGTCATCTTGGAATTCCGACCGGCTCGAGTTGGCGCGCGCGCTTAGTCGATTTCCGCTGCACTGGTATCACAACGCTGATTGTGGTACCTATCACAGGCTTACCCTCGATCGCGAAGGTTCCGCCTAGGGCACGAACCCTCTCGGTCATGGAGGTAACTCCGAAACCCTTGGGAGCGGACGCATCGAACCCCTTCCCGTCATCATGGACCGTCAGGCAAAGAATATGGCCTTTGCCGTTAGCGTGATGCTTCTCGCTCAGTTCGATATTGATATGCCCTCCTCGGCCGTGTCGCAGCGCGTTGGTAACGCCTTCCTGGATGCAGCGATAAATCGTTAGATCAATCGCGTCACCATAAGATTGCGCGAGGCGCCCGACCGAAACGGCGACCCTGGTGGCGGGATGGAGCCCCTGGAAGCTGGCGATCAGCTCATCGATCGACTCGGCGATGCCTACCCTACCCCAGGAGCCGGGTCTGAGCTTCTTTAGGAGAGCGCGATTTAGCAGCTTTAGCCTTGCGGCGATTGACTGAATCAGGGCTACCCGCTGCTCGATGTCGGAGCGGTTGCTCGGCAGATCTTTGGCAAGCGTCGCGATCGAAGCGGCGTTGGCAGTGATCCCGAACAGGCAGGGACCGGCCTCGTCATGCAGCTCGTCGGCGATCTCGCGCCGCTCATGCTCCTGCACCAGCAGAAGCTGCTGGTACAGCCGAGCATTCGCGTCGCGCGCGGCACCAAGGGCCCCGGCGAGCGCATTTAAGCGGTTGGCGAGAAGGGCGATTTCCTTCTGCTTGGGTGGCTTGAGGCGGGTGGCGTAGGCGCCGGCCTCAAGCTTTAGCAGGCCGCGGGAGAACGTCACCAGAGGATCAAGCACGCGACTGAGGGCGGCCAAGAGCGCCAGGAAAATGAGAGCGTTGAGCACGATCCAAGCCAGGATGAAGGTGTAGAACTCACGCCAAGCCTCGGCAAGCTCATCGGTGGGATCGCCCGCGATGATCACGGGAAACGTGCTGTTGGCGGAAGTCAACAGCACGGTGCGGCGCACCAGCTTCGGGCCGACGAGGGACTTGAACCATTTCGGCACCCACTGTTTGACCGGCTTGCCGTTGATTAGCTCGGGCGCCCGAGAAACCACCGTGAGATTGCCGAAGCTGTCTACCATCATGATGCGCACATGGCGCAAGTGCTTCAGCGCGTAGGGAAGGCGATTGGCAAGCTCATTAAGTCTGTCCTGTGCCGCCAGATCCTTGACCGTGGCGTCGACTAGGCGCTGGGCGACTTCGAAAGATGATTCGATCTCAAGGCGCGTTGCAACTCGCGTATTGACGAGCAAGAGGCCGCCCGCGAGAAGCACGGCGAGGAGGTTAACCGCCCCAATAGCAATCAGAATGTGCGCTCTGACCGACCGCCCGTGCCACAAAGCGGGCAGCCTGGCCTTCTTGAGCCTTTCGGCGTATCCACGCGACGCGCGCATTGTCCCTGCGGCCGGACGAAACCTATCACCAGGAAGTCCTAGTTAGAGTATGTGGGAAGAGTAGGCAACGCCCGGGGCAAAGCGGCCCTCCGAGACGAGGGATGATCATGCAGACGAGCGCATTGCTGTGCGAGGCGGAAGCAATGGGACGGCGCCATCGCGAAAGTCGAGATTCGGGCGCGTAGGCTAGAGATCTTTCGCGTCTCGCCACCTCTGCAACGGAATCTCCTAGCGCATGATGGCAACGCCCCAGGGCAGGCGGCCGACTGGGACCGACTTCTCCGCCTTCAACGTCTCGACATCGATTATGGTGAGGTCGTTGGTGAGGCCGTTGGCGACGTAGTATTTCTTGCCGTCGGGCGCTAGCTCGCCATGCCAGGGCCGTTGACCGACCAGGATGTAGTCTTTGACCTTCTTGGTGGCGGTGTCGATGACGGCAACCCGGTTGGACGGCCCAAGTGGAACGAATACGAGCTTGTCATCAAGAGTGAAGTCCATGCCCACAGGCTGCAACTGCTCGGGGCGTACACCCGGCACCTCGAAACTGATTTTCTCCTTTAGCTTCCAACTCTTCGGATCGTCCCAATTCGAGGTATCGATGACCGAGATCGTGCCTCCAACCTCGGAGGAGACCCAAAGCTCTTTCATGTCCTGAGTGAACTTCGCTTCGCGCGGGCGACTGTCGACGAGAATATTACCGACCAGCTTCATCGTGGCATTGTCGATGATATGCGTCATGCTGGTGCTTTCCGACGTGGCGGCGGTGTAGCGATCGTCTGGGCTGACGACCATGCCTTCCGGCTCGACCCCGACCGGCACCTCGCCCAGCACCTCGCCGCTTTTGATGTCCATGATGGTCACGAGGCTGTCGTCCTCGTTAGCGATGTAGATCCGCTCGCCCTTCGAATCGGTGGCCATAAGCTCGGGATCTGGACCGGACTCAAGCTGGCGCGCCACCTCGAGCGTCTTGGTGTCGATCACGTCCATGATGTCGCCGTCACCGGCCGCCACGAACAGCTCGTTGTAGTCGGGACCGAGGATGATGCCGCGCGGGCGTCGCGAAGTTTTGATGGTCTTGATGGTCTTCAGCGTTTCGCTGTCGAGCACAGTGATGGTGTTGTCCTTCTCATTCGATACGAAGATGCTGTAGGCGAAAGCCGGGGAGACGAGGAGAAGCAGCGAGGCGCCTGACACTGCAGTAAGCAATGATCGAGTCATGTGTCCTACCTTGAATCAATGATTACTAGAACGCGCACAGGAGATACGCACTGCGCTCCCTCATCACCTGAAAAACTTAAGATTGCGCGATTCAATTCGGAACTATCTTTCCGTCCGACTCGACGATGATTTTTCCCACGAGTCCGCGTTCCATCAACCCACGTGAGCCAAAATCGTAAGTCCCGGGCCGTACGGCGACGAAGAACAACTCGGCTTCACCGCCGCTCTCAAACTCGATCTCGTCTAAGATCGCTGCTTTTATCTCGACGTCGCCGGCCTCGACCTTGCGTATCCAGATGTTTCGGAAGAACGCCGGCGCCACAAAGGCGTACTCTGACTGGTCCGACGCCTTGATCTTCCAGCGATAACCCTGGCCGACTTTCAAACGATACTCCCTGGGCTCCATGTGAGCGCTATCGTTCTCCGAGCCCAGCATCAGCGGTTCCAGCCGTACTAGATTGTGGGCAGCAGGATCCAAGATTTGCCCCTGAACATTCTCAGGAGCCCCCGCGGCCGATTCCTCCTCGGCGGCATGGCACGCGCTTGGAATGGTAACCGCCAGCGAAACAAAGGTGACAATGACTAAACTACGCATTCGATCTTCCTTCTTTCTCTCCTAAGCCCTGTGTCCTAAGCTTCTATACAGGGTACGGAAAGAGAAGATTGGCCAAATCTTTTGCCGTATTGAGTACGTTGATTTACCACCCCACGGCAAGACAAGTTCCAGGCGGGATGAAGTGGCAGCTGATACCCTCCTCGTCAAGTTCTAGGGCGGCGTAGCCTCGCGTCCATTAAGACCGCATCTCAGATCACAAAGGATGTCTTTTAGAACCCGACCGAACCCTGAAATTTCAGCGCCGTGTCGGAGGTGAAATCGGTCAACCCGAATTGTACGCCGATATTGAGGGAAACTTCCATCTCAGGTGGGCCGCTGACTTTCCTCTCGTCATCGTCGTCGCCATTGCCATTGTCGTCGTCGTCGCCCGGCATATAGAACAATGTCGGACCGATGCTGTGCTGCTGATCGTCGAACGATCCGGCGTTTGAAAGATCCTCGATCTCGCCAAACATTTCGGCCCCAAAAGCCCATTTCTTGGCAAAGTTGTACTGGGCGCGCCAGCCATACTCGAAGCCGAGCCCGTCGGTCTCCCGATGTTCGCCGACCTGGGCGCTGAAGAGTGGGTTCAACGTGAGCAAGAACTTGCCGCTCGCCAGCTCGACGATGGGGCCGAATTCGATCTCGTCAGCTTCGCCGCCGCGGTTGGCAAAGCCATAACCGCCCGTGAACGCTAGCCCGAGACCGTTGCTCTCTCGCTCAACGATCTCGTATTGGACCTCCACCTCGACTCCGCTCACGCCGTAATTGTTCTCAAGCGGCTCGTCAGTGCCGATCGTGGTCGAGATCATCCACCGCTCGGTGATGCCATATTGAATCTCGAAGTCGTGGCTTTGCCTAAGGAATTCGCCTTCTTCTTCCTCTTCGAAGGCGCCACCTTCGTCGCCCTCCACCGCTTCCTCGCGCTCGCCTCTTGGGAAGCCCCAATGCACGGCGCCGCGATATTCGAACTCGACCTCGCCCTTCTCCACCCCCGATTCCTGGATCTCGAATTCGGCCACGGCCGTGTCGGTGCTGATGATTGTCAGCCCGACGGCTGCCAGTGCGAAGGCCGCAGCCGTCAGCGTCAACCGTTGCGCAAAGCGCACTACGTTCAGGTGGTATCGCAAGAGCCGCCCCCCAAATTGAGCCGTGCTAGCTCGATTCTTATGCCCCTAGTCTACCAAAAGAACCTCCAGCAGCCTTAGCAGAAATAATGCCCTATTTTCCCGACGTACGGTCGGCTTCAGAAAAAATAACCAGACCCAACAAAAGATCCGCCGATTAGCAACATCTCTTCCTGGCCTGAGACGGACAATTGCGCGCAACCTAGTTTAGCTTTACTGGAATCACACTGCGCCTTTGTTCAGTTGTGAGGACTCAACCTATGGGGCATAACAGTTGGCTTCTGCAACGTCTGAGTGTCCTTGCGACGGTCGTCATTTTCGCCTTGGCTACGTCGCTTCTCGGTTTCGTCTCCGCCAAGGCGGAAGAAAATTCGATCGCCATCGAGCTCAACAAGCTTGAGCCTCAGGGCAATCAATGTCGTGCCTACCTTGTCATCCAGAACAAGAGCAGCACCAATTTTTCGGAATTGAAACTCGACCTCGTGCTCTTCCAACTCGACGGCGTTATCGGGCGCCGGTTTGCCGTTGAGCTCGCGCCGCTGAAGGCCAACAAGCGCACGGTCAAGCTCTTCGACCTTGAAGGGACAGCTTGTGATCAAGTCGGCAGCTTCCTGATCAACGATGTGATGGAATGCAAGGCCGAGTCCGAAGCGGTCAACGACTGCCTACAGAACATCACCGCATCCACTCTCACCAATGTGCAACTGACGAAGTAAGGACCCAATTCCGGTGGAGCAGGAAATCGCCATCGCCACAGGATCGGACTATTCCGTGTGGGGACTGGTCATGCAGGCGGACCCGGCGGTCAAGGGCGTGATGATTGTTCTTGTCCTCGCCTCGGTGGCATGTTGGGCAATCATTTTAGAGAAGGTCGTCACGATTTGGGCGCTCAAGCGCTCCATTCGTCGCTTGGCCAGTGCAAGAGATAGCCATTCCGAGCGCGGCCTGGCGCGCGAGGTTTTGCGGGCGGGCGAACTTGAGGCTGATATTGAGCAAAATGACAGCCCAACCGAGAAGCGTAACCGCGTTGAAACGGCGATGCGTTCGGCGCTGAAGGCGCAACTGCAGCGGATCGAGGTCGGCTTGCCCTTTCTCGCCACGATCGGCTCTGCAGCGCCGTTCATCGGCCTGTTCGGAACGGTTTGGGGCATCGTCAACAGCTTCACCGCCATCGCCCAGCAGAAGGACACGAGCCTCGCTGTCGTCGCGCCCGGCATCGCCGAGGCATTGATCGCGACCGCGCTCGGCCTCGCCGCAGCGATCCCCGCGGTGATGGCCTACAATCAGATCGCGGTCGCGCTGGGTCGCGCCTATGCGCGCGGCACCAGTTCGGTCGTAGCAATCGCCCGCGAATGGGTCGCCAGCGAAGGCCGTGCGGAAGCGCGGCGCCCACGCGGCGCCACCGTTGAGCCGCTCCGCGCAGGCAAGCATTCCTGATGGCAATGTCGGTCGGCAATGGCGGGGCCGCAGGCGACGAAGCCGAATACCGGCCGATCTCCGAGATCAACATCACGCCCATGGTCGACGTGATGCTGGTGCTGCTCATCATCTTCATGGTGACGGCGCCGCTGCTGGTTGCCGGCGTGCCCGTTGAACTGCCGAACACCTCGGCGGCGCGCATCAGTCAGCCGAAGAAGCCGGTGATCGTATCGCTTGGCGGCGACGGGTCGCTGTATATTCGCGATGAGCAGATCAACCAGGATACGCTGATCCCGAGACTACAGGCCTTGCGCTCATCCGAAGGCGACGCCGTGGTCTATGTGCGCGCCGACAAGAGCCGCGCCTACGGAGAGGTCATGGACATTCTCGGCCGCGTCGGCCAGAGCGGTTACGCGCGCGTCTCTCTGCTCTCGCAGCCGAAACCCAATGGGGGAGGTCACTAGCCGGTACGCGTCATGGTGCTCCGTCTGTTGACTTGGCTGATCTCGCTCTGCGTCCACGCCGCCTTCGCCATCTTTATGCTCATTCCCGCCGGGGGTACCGCGCTCGAACAGGGCGGCGGCGAGGATATCATGGTCGTGGAGCAGGGCATGATGCTGGAGGGCTTTGCCAAGCTCGGCGAGGACCAGATAACCGTCGAGGAGGTGCAGGCACCCCCGGTGCAGATGGCGATGGCCCAGCCCCTCCCCGAGGAGGTCAAGCAGCCCATCGAGGAAGAGATCCCGATCGAAGAGCCCGAGGAAGTCAAGCCGATCGAGGAGCGTCAGGTCATCGCCTCGGAAGCGGGCCCCGACCAAGTCGACGTCAAGGCTCCGGAGGACGTGGAACAGCCCGAGCCGGCGGAACTCGAGGAGACGGTGCGCGAGGAAATCAAGGAGCCCGAGCCGAAGGTCATGGAGCAGCTTCTACCGCAGCAAATCGCCACCCTGCAGCAGGAGAGTGTCACGGCCCAGCGCGAAAGCTCTGGTGTGCAGAAGAAGGGCGGCGACACCACGGCGCACACTGCCTATCTCGGGGCGCTTAGCTCGCATCTCGAAAAGAATAAGGTCAACCCGCGCACCCAGATCATCGGCGTTGCGGTGCTGCGGTTTACCGTCGATTCCAGTGGTAACGTCACTTCACGCCGGGTCGCCAAAAGCTCCGGCTCCAAGGTCCTCGATGATGCGGCGCTGGCGTCGCTCGAGAACGCTTCGCCCTTCCCGCCGATCCCCAAGAATTTGGATCGCGACCGCCTGGAACTTTCGGTGCCGTTCAGATTTACGGTGCGCTGAGCCCGCGCGCCCAATCACGGCCAGAAATATTCGTAGCCGATGAAGGCCTTGACGGCGAAGTCGGAGGTCGCGTCCAATGGCGAACACCGCGATATTCCGCCTCGAAGGAGCCCTTCTCGGCATCCACCTCTGGGATCTCGAATGCGGCGCGGGCCTAACCGAGGAAAGCAAGGCAAGCTCCTCTAACAGCAACCTGGCAAAAGTCCAAAACCAAACCTGGAAGTAATGGAACCATGATCGGGAAGATTCGGCAATCGGCCTAGCACCGTCTTCGCGGGCGGGGACCGCGGGCCTTCCAGCTCCCGGAAAGCGGGGGCTCTAGGGCAAGCAAAATCAAAATGGAGTATAGGTATCCCAGCGCCGGCACCCCCTGGGTGCCGGCACCGGTTTCGTCCTGCAGGCTTCTTAATGCGCTACCGCACCAAGCTCCTCATTACCGCTGGCCTTCTGCTTGCTTTGTCTCTTTCGGCAGCCGGCCTTGCCTATTGGGGCGTCACCCACTCGCATAGCTATCTCATCCGTTCGCGCCTCTCCCACGAGCAGCTTGAGCGTCAACTCCAGCTTTCTCGGCACAGCCAGCAGCTGTTCAAGGCCTGGACCGACACGCTCCTCACGGGAATGAGCGACCGGCCGCTCGGCGCCGCCCATCTGAACAAGGTGATCGAAGCCGATCTGGCGGCATTGCAGGAACTCACGGAGCAGGAGCTCGGCCTCGTCCCGCCCGAGGAGCGCAAGGACGCCTCCGCGGAGCTCGACCGCCTGGCGCAGATCCGGAAGGAGTTCCAGCATACGCTGGATCAGCTCGGCGAGGTCGAGCAGCTCCGCAGCCGCGGCCGTCCCGACGCAGCTTGGGAACGGTTGATCGATCTCCTCAAGGGCGGCATCGATCGCGAGCTTAACGGGTTGATTGAGGTCGCCGTTGCCGACGAGACCGCCGAGGTAATCAGGATCGATGCCGACGCCGCCCGGCTTCTGGGCCGGCTCGAGCGTGTGAGCCAGATCCACGCCGTGCTTGCCGTACTCGCCACGCTTGGGCTTGTGCTGCTGCTGTTGCAGGGCTTGCGGGCCCCTCTGGCCGAGCTTCTGCGCGGCACGGCCAAGCTCGCCGAAGGCGACCTATCCCACCGCATCGCCATCTCGGGCCGCGACGAGTTTGCCGATCTCGGCCGCAGCTTCAACCGCATGGCGGGCGATCTCCAGGCGAACCGGGAGGCGCTGCAAGACGCGCATGCCAATCTCGAGACCGTGGTGGAGGAGCGAACTGAGGAGCTGCGCCGGGCGAACGAGTCCTTGCGCAAGATCGACGAGACGCGCCGCGGGTTCTTCGCCGATATCAGCCATGAGCTGCGCACCCCGCTCACGATCATCCGCGGCGAGGGAGAAATATCGCTGCGCGGCGCCAACAAGAAGGTTGCCGAATATAAGCGCTCGATCGAGCGGATCGTCGAGCAGGCGAAGCACCTTTCCGTGTTGGTCAACGACCTCTTGTTCATTGCTCGCCAAGGCGCCGGTGCGGCGCGGCTCAATCTCCAGCCGATCGATCTCGGCGACTTGCTCGAGAAGGTCTGCGGAGATGCCAAGGTCATCGCCCACGCCAAGGGCGTCGACGTGGCCTTCGTCAACGGCACGGCGGATGACACGGTGCGCGGCGATCCGGCGCGGCTCAGGCAGCTTTTCCTCGTGCTCCTTGATAATGCCGTGCGGTACTCCAAATCCAAGGGCGCCGTGAAGGTAGAGATCGGCAGCGTTAACGGCCAGGTCAGGGTGCGCGTCTCCGACCGCGGCATCGGCATCCCGCCGGAAGAGCTGGAGGGCGTGTTCGAGCGCTTCCGCCGGGGCGGCAGCGCCGCGGCGATGAACGAGGAGGGGCTCGGCTTGGGCTTGCCCGTCGCCAAGGCCATCGTCGAGGCTCACAAGGGGAAGATCGAGATGGCAAGCCAGCCAGGCGAAGGCACCACCGTCACGGTTGCGTTGCCGGTGGATCGGGAGGCAACGGCGTGAACGTGCTGCTGGTGGAAGACGAGCCCCGGGTCGCCGACTTTATCAACCGCGGGCTGCGGGCAGAAAACCACGGCGTCACGGTGGCCGCTTCAGGCAGCGAGGGGGTCGATCTTGCCAAGACCGGCGAGTTCGACGTCATCGTGCTCGATCTGATGCTGCCCGACATGCACGGCTACGACGTGTGCCAGCGCATCAGGCTAGAGGGCGATCATACGCCAATCCTCATGTTGACCGCGATGGATGCCGTTGAGGACAAGATCAAGGGCTTGAAGGTCGGGGCCGACGACTACCTCACCAAGCCATTCGATTTCGAGGAGCTGCTCGCGCGCATCGAAGCGCTGGTGCGCCGCTCGCACCACTTTGCCCCGAGTTCCAACGTCCTCAAGGTCGCCGATCTCGTCCTCGATCGTGAGTTGCTCGAAGTCCGGCGCGGCAGCGACACCATCAAGCTGACCGCCAAGGAGATCGCCATCCTCGAACTGCTGATGAGCGCGCCGGGACGGGTTTTCTCCCGCACGCGCATCCTCAACCAGGTCTGGGGCTATAGCGAGGACCCTCTCACCAACGTGGTCGATGTCTATATCGCGCGGCTCAGGCGGAAGATCGATTCGCCGGGCCGCGACCCTTTGCTCGAAACCGTGCGAGGCCACGGCTATCGTTTGAAGGCGCCGTCCTGATGCGAGCGAACTGCCTCGAAAATCCATGTACGGTGGACAATTGGCAATCCGGTATTGGAACCTTGCTAACTGCGCCGGGATGGGTAGAGTATGCTCCGCCACTCTCGCCGACGACGCGCCATATTTCTTCCGGGCCTTGCCAGAGGGTCACGGCCGCGTTTGCCGCGCAAGTCTTGGCAGAGCCGGCGCGTCCTTGCCGTCTGGCTAGCGGCCCCAACGCAAATCGCATTGGAACATGACAACGTGGAGGAGCGCCCGTTGCGGTCAGGTCTATTAGCCTTCGTCGTCTGCGCCATTGCCGGCGTCGCGCTTGCGCAGCCTGCGGAGGCTGCCAGCAAGGTGAAGCTCGGCGTGCTAAAATTCGGCACGGTCAGTTGGCTGCTCGACACCATCCAGGCCAATGGTCTCGACAAGGCCGAAGGCATCGATCTCGATATAGTGCCTTTGGCGAGCACCCAGGCCACGACCGTTGGCCTGCACGGCCGCTCCGTCGACATCATCGCCACGGATTGGCTTTGGGTATCGCGCGAGCGGAGCGAAGGCGGCGATTTCACGTTCTCGCCTTTTACCACCGCGCTCGGCGCCATCATGGTGCCCCCCAACTCCCCCATCAAGACGCTCGGCGATCTCAAGGGCAAGAAGCTCGGTGTCGCCGGCGGGCCGCTGGATAAGAGCTGGCTCTTGCTCGTCGCCTATGCGCTGCGGACGGCCAAGATCGATCTCAGGACCGAGACCAGACAGGAGTATGGAGCGCCACCGCTTCTCGCCGAGCGCGCGAAGCAAGGCGAGATCGACGCCGTTCTGAACTTCTGGCCCTACGCCGCAAGGCTCGAGGCCGAAGGTTTCACGCAGCTGATCGGCGTCGAGGAGGTGGTCAGCGAGCTCGGCGCCAAGGGCGAAGTCGCCATGGTCGGCTTCGTCTTTAGCGAGGCATGGGCCGATAAGAATCGCGAGGCGGTTCAGGCCTTCTTGCGGGCGGCGGCCAAGGCAGACGATTTGCTTGCCACGTCCGACGCGGAGTGGGATCGGCTGAAGCCGTTGATGAGCGCCAACGACCCCAGCTTCAACGATGCGACCTTCGACGCCCTGCGGCGCCGCTATCGCGAGGGGATCCCCGAGCGCACGGCTGCCGAGAATGAATCGGATGCCAAGGTGCTGTACCAGTTCCTGCGCGAACTCGGCGGCGAGAAGCTTGTGGGGCCGGGTTCCGAGCTGGCGCCCGGCACATTCTGGCTTGGCGGCAAATCATGAGCGTCACCGTCGCCCGCGGCCATGCCGAGCAGGGGATGCGGATCTTTCGCGGCCCGCTCGTCTCGATTCTCTCCGTCGCTGGATTCCTGCTCGTCTGGTTCATCGCTGCCGAGATCGCCCAAAGCAGGCTTCTGCCGGGACCGGTCGCGGTGCTCAACTACATATACAAGGAGAGCATGTACGGCGACATGCTGACAGAGCTCGGCATCACGCTCTGGAGGGTGGCCGCGTCCTTCATCGTCGCCATGATGATCGGCAGCGTGATCGGGCTTGCCATGGGGCAGATGCCGGCCCTCAACCGTGCGCTCGATCCCTGGCTTATCGTGCTGCTCAACCTTCCTGCTCTTGTGATCATCATCCTCGCCTATGTATGGTTCGGACTGAACGAGGCGGCAGCTATCGGCGCCGTCGCGTTGAATAAGATTCCCAATGTCGTGGTCACCTTGCGCGAGGGCGCCCGCGCGCTCGATCCCGGTCTCGACGAGATGGCGCGCGCCTATCGCATGTCGCCTTGGAGCAAGCTACGCAACGTCACCCTGCCGCAGTTACAGCCTTATTTTGCCGCCGCCTCCCGCACCGGCCTTTCATTGATCTGGAAGATCGTGCTGGTGGTTGAACTGCTCGGCCGGCCGAACGGCGTCGGCTTCGAGCTTCATCTCAATTTTCAGCTTTTCAACGTGACGGCGATCCTCGGCTATACCTTGGCCTTCGTCGCTGTCATGTTGGCAATCGAATATCTATTGGTGCAGCCCATTGAACGACATTCGACCCGCTGGCGTAACAAGCCGGTTTGAAATCCGCATCGAGGAGAAGGTCCATGTCGGTGCCGACCGCACCGAGCTCGTGGCCATTCGAGATTTCGTCCTCGACGTCGAGCCCGAGAGCATGACGGTGCTGATGGGGCCGTCCGGCTGCGGCAAGACCACCATGTTGCGCATCGTCGCGGGCCTCGACTACCGCTTTACCGGCAGTGTCGGAACGCACCCGGACACCCGCATCGGGCTCATGTTCCAGGAACCGCGCCTGCTGCCCTGGCGTACCGTGAAGCAGAATATCATGCTGGTGGCCGCTCCGGACTTCACCGAGCAGGATCTGGAGCACCTAGCCCAGGCTGTCGGCATCGCCGACATGCTACCGCGCTATCCGCAAGAGCTTTCGCTCGGCATTGCCCGCCGCGTCGCCCTCGCCCGCGCCTTTGCCACCAAGCCAGACCTGCTCCTGCTCGACGAGCCTTTCGTGTCGCTCGACGAACGTACCGCGGACCGCCTGCGCAGGCTCCTCCTCGAAATATGGCAGGCGCGGCCCACCACGGCGATCCTCGTTACCCATAACGCGCGGGAGGCGATCCTGCTTGCCGACCAGCTGGTCTTGCTCGCGCCGCGCCCTACCCGGGTGGTTGCGGTCGAAACCATCGACGTGCCGCAAGCGGATCGCGATCACGACGCGATCGAGGCCATCCACACCGACCTGTTGCGGCGCTACCCCGCCAATTTCTCCGGCCACTGAGCCCTAGCCCGTCACCGGGGCCGTGCCGATCTTGCGCTGTTGAATGCCGAATGACGGGTCATAGGCCCACACCGACAGCGCCAGGAACAGCACCGTGCACCCGCTCACGACGGCGAGGGCCTGCCAGTTCACCTCCAAATAGAAGGCGAAGCGGATCAACTCGACCGCCCAGGTGAATGGGTTGTAGAAGGAGATGTAATAGAGCCATAGGCTCCCTTCCCGCATCTTCCACAGCGGATAGAGCGCCGACGAGGCGAAGAACATCGGGAAGATCACGAAATTCATGATGCCGGCGAAATTCTCCAGCTGCTTGATGGTGGAAGAAAGCAGCATGCCGAGCGAGCCGAACATCATGCCGGTCAGAATGAGCGCCGGCAGCGCCGCGACATAGCCCCATAGAGGCAGCTCGACGCCGAAGAACCACGCGACGAGCAGAAAGGCGTAGACCTGGAACAGCGACACCAGCACGCCTGCGAACAGCCGCGAGAGCAAGAGGAACCACCGCGGCAGTGGTGTGGTTAGCAGCACCCGCATCGACCCCATCTCGCGATCGTAAACCATCGCCAGCGAGCTCTGCATGCCGTTGAACAGCTGGATCATCGCCAGCAGGCCCGGCGTGATATAAACGTCGTAGGTGATATAGGTCTGATAGGGCGGGATGATCGAGATGCCGAGGGCCGCGCGGAAGCCCGCGGCGAAAATGATCAGCCAGATCAACGGCCTGACCAGTGCCGCGAGAAACCGCTCGCGCTGCTGGAGAAAGCGGAGCAGTTCGCGCCAGACGATGCCGTTAAACGCGCGCATATAATGCATCATGCGGCAACGTCCTGTTCGGTTTCGCCGCCGATCAGCAGGGTGAATGCCCCACCGAGATCCTTGGCCCCGGTCTCCGCCACCACTTCCTTGGCCACGCCCCGGGCCACGATCGTGCCCCGGCTAATCACCAGCAAATCGTCGTCCGGCTGCACCTCGTCGAACAAATGCGTGGCCCACAGCACGCCGATATTGTCGCGGCGCGCCAACTCGTGCACGTGGCGCACGATGGCTCGCCGCGTCGGATCGTCCAGCCCGATGGTCGGCTCGTCGAGCAGCAGCAGCTGGGGGCTGTGCAGCAGGCTGCGGGCGATCTCTACCCTCCGCCGATGGCCACCGTTTAGCGAGCGCACCCGCTCGCCGATTCGCTCCGCCATATCGAGCGCCTTGAGCGCCGCAATCATGCGCTCGTCGGCCTCCTTGCGTCGCAAACCGCGCAGCGCTGCGAAATAGCGGAGATTCTGCTTCACCGTGAGGTCAAGATCGAGCGTCGGCTGCTGGAATACCACGCCCAGCGGCCCGAGCGCCTTGGCGCCCCATTCCGTCGCCGCCCGCCCGCAAATCTCGATCCGGCCTTCCGGCGCGTCGAACAATCGGGTGATCAGGGAGAACAAGGTGGTCTTGCCGGCGCCGTTCGGCCCAAGCAGCGCCGTCACTTTGCCGGGATAGACGTCGAAGCTCACATCGTCGAGCGCCCGCTTGTCCCCATACCAATAGGACACGTTCTTGACGGTGAGCACCGGACTGCGGGGGGGCACGTGCTCGCAAGCTTCTTTCTGCATCAGCCTTCTCTAAGCCAAGGGCGCCCGGCGACGCCCGGCCTTCCCCTATTCGCGTGGCTCAAGTCTCACGCAAAGAGATAGCGCCGCGCCCAATCTCGCACAACCCTTGACACTTATTTGACCCGTTCAAGTCCACCGAGGGCCTCCTGGTCATCGCACCAGTTTCCGCGTGCCCTTTTGGGCGGTACGCAGACCCGCTCCATTACGCCTCATGCTGCAACGCAGCGACTGGCTTCGTTTTGCAGCTTTGGCACCTCGCCAACACGCACCACTTCTCGCATTTGCTCTGTGCTTCTTTGGAAACACGGGAGGTTCAGGAGTTAATAGACAAAAAAGAAGCCGCCCCGAAGGGGCGGCTTCCGTTGATTTGGCGTTCCTGGTGTTGGCTTAGAAGAAGATCACGCCACCGACCTGGAACAGATCCCAGTCATCAAAGCCCTGGTTGATCTTGCAGCCACTCGTGCAGTCCTGTTCGCCTGGCAGAGCGAGATTGAACCCAACCAGGTCGACGTCGATCTCCTGG
>DASQKJ010000040.1:0-3602 GCA_035630595.1 Methyloceanibacter sp. | reverse complement strand
GCCGATCGAGCTGATCTACACCGCGCCGCAGGAATTCTTCTTCACCCAGATGAAGCTCGCTCTGTTCGGCGCCATCTTCATCGCCTTCCCGGTTATCGCCTCGCAGATCTATATGTTCGTGGCGCCGGGGCTTTATCGCAGCGAGCGCCAGGCCTTCCTCCCGTTCCTGATCGCCACGCCGATCCTGTTCCTGCTGGGCGCCGCGCTGGTCTATTTCGTGGCCATGCCGCTCGCCATGACCTTCTTCCTGTCGATGCAGCAGACCGGCGACCAGCAGGTGCAGATTCACCTCACCGCCAAGGTGAGCGAATATCTCTCGCTGATCATGACCCTGATCCTAGCGTTCGGCATCTGCTTCCAATTGCCGGTGCTGCTTACGCTGCTGGCCCGTTCGGGGATCATCACCTCGGACGGGCTGAAGCGCTATCGCCGCCACGCCATTCTCGGCGTGTTTGTGGTCGCCGCCGTGCTGACCCCGCCCGACCCGATCAGCCAGATCGCGCTCGCCCTGCCCACCGTGCTGCTGTACGAGCTGTCGATCTACGCGGTACGGCTCGCCGAGAAGAAGCACGCCGCCTCCACCGCCGCCAGCGCGGCCTCGCCCAAGCCCGCCGCCAAACCGGCCTGAGCTCTCCCGGGAAACAGGAAACCAACTTCCGTCACCCCGGCGAAAGCCCGGGTCCAGGGGCCGCAGACTCGGAGCCTGTCGCCGGGTTCCGGCTTTCGCCGAAATGACGACGCCTCTAGCGCCAGATATCCTCGTAGAGGTCACGCCAACTCGGATTCATGCTTTCGATAAGTTGGAGCTTCCAGGCGCGCTTCCACTCCTTGATTTGCTTCTCGCGCTGAATGGCTGCCCGCATCGTGTCATGAAATTCGAAGTAGACGAGACGGTGAACGCCGTATCTCTTTGTGAAGCCACGAACGAGATTCTCCTTATGCTGCCACACACGTGCGATCGGGTATCGAATTACGCCGGTGTAGAGCGTGCCATTTCTTTTGCTTGCCAGGATGTACAAACAAGGCTGGGCTTCCATCACGGACTTGTACTTGTTGCGTTATTCCGGTGAAAGCCAGGGTACAGGACGGCAGCGCTGAACCTGTTGCTCCTGGATTCCGGCTTTCGCCGGAATGACGCCGTGAAGCGGACGTATACGAGGCACCGATTCAAAGGACCGCACCTGTGCTCGATATCAAATGGATCAGGGAGAACGCGGACGCCTTCGTCAAAGGGCTGGCCGACCGTGGCTTCGACGAACCGCAAGCGATGTTGAAACGAATTCTGAGCCTGGACGAGCAGCGCCGCGCCACGATTCAGAAATTGCAGGACGCGCAGGCGCGCCGCAACGCGGCCTCCAAGGAGATCGGCCAAGCCATGGCCGCCAAGGATAAGAAGCGCGCCGACGCGCTGAAGGAGGAGGTGGGGCGGCTGAAGACGGAAATTCAACAAGGCGAGGCGGCCGAGCGCGAGGTTGAGAAGAGTTTCCACGATCTGCTTGCCGCCATCCCCAACACGCCGGCGCCGGATGTGCCGGTCGGCATCGACGCCGAGGCCAATGTCGAGCTTCGCAAGGTCGGCAAACCTCCCAAGTTCAAATTTCAGCCAAAGCAGCATTTCGAGCTTGGCGAAGCGCTTGGCCTGATGGATTTCGATACGGCGGCGAAGCTGTCAGGCGCGCGCTTCGTGGTGCTGAAGGGCGCGCTGGCGCGGCTCGAACGGGCGCTCGCGCAGTTCATGCTCGACCTGCACACCAGCGAGCACGGCTACACCGAAATCAACCCTCCGCTGCTCGTCCGAGACGACACCATGGTCGGCACCGCCCAACTGCCGAAGTTCAAGGAAGATCAGTTCGAGACTCAGCGAACTATGACTGAGGACGAGAAGCGAAATCTGTCAGCGGCGATCGACGCAGTCGTGCAAAGGACGAAACCCGGTCCCAAGCGCAGTGCGGAGCTGGCGGTGGTATTGGATGCGCGAAACGCAGCCGTGTCGTATTGGCTCATTCCGACCGCAGAAGTGCCGCTGACCAATCTCGTGCGGGAGAAGATCGTCGACGAGGCGAAGCTGCCGATGCGAGTCACCGCCGGCACGCCGTGCTTCCGCGCCGAAGCGGGAGCGGCGGGGAAGGACACGCGCGGCATGATCCGCCAGCATCAATTCTTCAAGGTCGAGCTGGTGTCCATCACCACGCCGGAGCAATCCGCCGAAGAGCACGAGCGCATGACAGCCTGCGGCGAGACCGTGTTGAAACGACTCGATCTTCCGTTCCGCACCGTCGTGCTGTCAACCGGCGACATGGGCTTCGCCGCGAACAAGACCTATGACATCGAAGTCTGGCTGCCGGGGCAGGGGGCCTATCGCGAGATCTCCTCCTGCTCGAACACCGGCGACTTCCAGGCGCGCCGCATGAACGCGCGCTTCAAACCCAAGGGCGCGAAGGATACCCGCTTCGTGCATACCTTGAACGGCTCGGGTGTCGCCGTCGGCCGCGCGCTGATCGCCGTGCTGGAGAACTACCAGGAGGAGGACGGGAGCATTCGCATCCCCGACGCGCTGCTGCCCTACATGGGCGGCCTCGCCAAGATCGAAGCCGCAAAGTGAAAGTTTACCTCAGCCCAGCCCCGTTCTCATCGTCATCGTCGGGCTTGACCCGGCGATCCAGGGGCAGCTTGCTCGGAGGGTGTTGCTGTGGATTCCCGGGTCAAGCCCGGGCATGACGACATTTGGCTGATGATGGAACTGAGCCGAGCCTCGGAGGTTGTTGATAAGACCCCGCAATGCGTATCCTGATCACCAACGACGACGGCATCAACGCCCCCGGCATCGACGTTCTCGAGAAGATTGCCACCGACCTCACCAAAGATGTGTGGGTCGTGGCGCCCGAGATCGACAATAGCGGCGCGTCGCACTCTCTCACCCTCGCCGAGCCGTTGCGCATGCGCGAGCTCGGCAAGCGGCATTATGCGGTGAAGGGCACGCCCACCGACTGCATCATCATGGGCGTGCGCTACCTGCTGAAGGACAAGCCGCCCGATCTTGTCCTGTCGGGCGTCAATCGCGGCCAAAATCTCGCCGACGACATCACCTATTCCGGCACTGTCGCCGGCGCGATCCAAGGCGCGCTGCTCGGCATTCCGTCGGTGGCGATGAGCCTCGTCACCGGGCCCTCGATGACCGACCAGGGCGGCGGCGAGCCGATCTGGAAGACGCCGATGATCCATGGCGCCGACCTGATCCGCAAGCTGCTCAAGGCGAGCTGGCCCGACGGCGTGGTGCTCAACGTAAATTTTCCGGATTGCGAGCCGGAGGAGGTCCAGGGCATGGCCGCGACGGTGCAGGGGCTGCGCGACCCGGACCTGTTCCGTATCGACGACCGCGTCGATACGCGCAGCAAGGCCTATTATTGGATCGGCGTGGAACGGCGTAAGGCGAAGCCGCCGAAGGGGACCGACCTCTGGGCGGTGCATAGCAAGCTGATCTCGGTGACCCCGCTCTGCCTCGACTACACCGATCAGCCGACCAGGGAGAAATTCACCAAGGTGCTTGGCGAGAGCGTGCAGGCGCCCGAAAAGGCGCATAGTTCCTGACACGGTGGCGGAGA
>DASQKJ010000039.1:0-3274 GCA_035630595.1 Methyloceanibacter sp. | reverse complement strand
CAGGCGCCGCCTGGCCGGCGTGGCTGAACGGCTGGAGGTCAAGTGGATCGGAAAAGTTGTCGGAACGCCTCGCGATCCCGGGGCTGAGCCTGATCGGGCTGATCGTTGCAATGCTGGCGATCGCGCTTTGGGCATCGCCTTCGGCGGCGATGGTCCACGGCCACGGATCGGCCGCCCACGCGACGATAACGCAAGCGGCGCCGGAGCGGGCCACGCATGACTGTCAAGAGCATGGGAACCCGGCTCAGGCCGGCTGCTGCGGCGTGGCCTGCTCCCCCGGCCTGGGGCTCCTGCCGATTCCTGCATTGCTGGCGGGCTTGCCACCCGCGATCCTACGCCCCGATCGCACCGGGCTTGCGGCTAGCTGCGCACCCGACGTTCTTTCCCCGCCACCGAAGGCCTAGGGCGCGAAGCAGCTTTCGCAACATCCGGAGGGGTCCCGAGCGGATCGCTCCATCGCCATCCAGGAGACCGAAATGAAGACCCTCCGTTCCACCGCCCTCGCATTGGCGGCTACCCTCGCAATCTTCGGAATTGCTTACGCCCAGGATGCCGCGGCGCAAGGCCACGGCATGGGTGCGGCGACAATGCCGGAGGCCTGCACGGCCGGCGCAAGCGGAATGCCGGGCCACGACACGATGGACGCCCCTGAGGCTAACCTGAGCGAGCATCAGGCTGCCATGACGCAAGGCATGCTCGCCACGACCGACCAGATGATGCAAGGCGTCATGGCCGACGATCCGGACGTCGCCTTCGCATGCGGCATGATCCCGCACCATCAGGCGGCGATCAACATGGCCGAGGCCGAGCTGAAGTTCGGCGACGACCCCGACATGAAGGCCATGGCGCAGGGGATCATCGACGCCCAGACAGCGGAGATCGAGCAACTCGCGACCTGGATCGAAGAAAACGCGCAGTGACCCGCGCCGGCGCCTGCAGGCCTGCCGGCCAGTGGGTGCCTGAAGCACTTGGGCGGCGCCGGCGGACTTGCTGGCGCCGTCCTCTACCGCAGGAGCGGCCACATGAGGTTCGAGCTTGCCTGCATTGCCGGACTGGGCCTTGCCGTCGGACCCCTCGCGTTCGCAGGCGAGATGGCCCAGTCAGAGGCTCTCGGCCGCGACCTCTACGCCCTGCATTGCGCCTCCTGTCACGGGGCTAACCTCGAAGGCCAGCCGGAATGGATGCGGCGCCTGCCATCGGGGCGGCTCCCGGCGCCGCCGCACGACGCGTCCGGGCACACCTGGCATCATCCGGACGGCGTGCTTTTTCGCATCGTCAAGGAGGGGACCGCGGCCGTTGTCGGGCAGGGCTACGAAAGCGACATGCCGGCGTTTGCCGGAATCCTGAGCGACCAACAAATTCGCGACGTGCTCGCCTTCATCAAGAGCACCTGGTCCGAGCGCGAGCGTGCCTTCCAGGCCGGGGCGAGCCGCTGGGAAGCCGAGGGAGGCCGGTGATCTCTCTTCGTGGCCGCAACGATTCCGTCGGGAGCGACTTACCCGCTAAGACCTTCGGACAAGGTTCGTCTCGCTCCGCGCTTCATAGAAGGCGGCAAGGCGCTAACCCACGCGCGGGTCACTGATGCGGTAGTCCTGCACTCGCGCCTCCCGTTGGTCTACCCGCCGCATTGGTGACACGGTCTTCGCCACACGGCGCAGCCACAAGCTCCCGGCGCCGGGAATCCGAACGCATGCTCCGTCCAGCCTCGCGGCGGCTCTTTTCGGCTCCGGGGCACCAAGGCCGGCAACCGCGTCAGATCGCCTCGACAGCCGAGACCAGCAGATCGCGCACCTGACCCGCCACGTCGTGCAGGGCGGCATTGTCGATCGCTGCCATCGAGGCCACCGGATCGATCGCGCTGACCTCAACGCCGCCGTCCACCGCCCGCAGGATTACGTTGCAGGGAAGCATGGCGCCCACGCGTGGCTCCATCCCGATCGCCTTATAGGCCATCTGCGGATTGCAGGCGCCAAGGATGCGATAGGGCGGCATATCCACATCGAGCTTCTTTTTCATCGTCGCCTGCACGTCGATCTCGGTCAGCACACCGAAGCCCTTCGCGGTCAGTGCCGTTCGTGTTCGGGCGTCGATCTCGTCGATTGTCGCGCCTGCAATGAAACGATTGAAGGTGTAGCTCACGGCCGGACCTCCCGGATCATTTCCGTAAGTATTTGATCAGTGCCGCGATGGCGAGGCCGGCGAGCACCAGGAGCAGCAGCATCCAAAGACCGCCGAACCCCATCCCAAAGCCATTCATCATCACCTTGCTCCTTGAGCGGGGGGCAGCCCGACGCGAAGCGCCGGGCGCCGGAGGTCAATTGTCGTCCATCATGCGATTGCCTGGTCCGGGACGGTCCGTGCCGTCGGGGCCCATTCCGGGCAGCCGGCGGCTCCACTCCCCACGGTCCATGTGTTCCTGCATGAAATCGGCCGCGGTGGTCACTTCGAGCTCGGTCACCTTGCCGTCGCCGTCCTCGTCCAGCATCTGGAAGCCGCGGACCATCACGGTGCGGGTGTGGGCGGCGAAGAGTGCTTGAAACTCGTCGAGCGAAAGCGTGCTGTCGCCGTTGGTGTCATAGGTCTTCAGGTCACCGAGCATGCCAGCGCGAAGCTCCTCCGCGCTCAGCGTGCCGTCCTTGTCGGCGTCGAAATTGAGCAAGGCGTAGCGGTTACCGCCACCCATCATCCCACCGCGCATCATGCCGTGCATCTGCTCCATCATGTCGTGACCTCCCATTCGGTCACCCATCATGCCGTCTTCATCCTCCATCATGCCCATGCGTCCGTGCCATCCATCGCGCTGATCGGCGATCACCGGCACCGCGACGACAGCGACGCCAAGGATGGCTGCGGCGGCAAGTGCGAGACCTGTCGAACGTTTCATTGCATCTGCTCCTGATAAACCTGCGATGACGCCAAGGTTGGGTGCAGATGTCCCAGAGGTTTGTCAGCCCTAGGGTTCATTTGTATCAATCTGTCGCAAGACGCTGGACTGCGACGGTTTGCGACAATTGCAGCGCCGGCCGCTCTCGAAATCGACTAGCCTGACCGCCAGGAGAGAGCCGTGACCCTGGCGCCGCATATCCTCGTCGTCGACGACCACCGTGAGATCCGGGACGCCCTGGCGAAGTACCTGGAGAAGAACGGCATGCGCGTGACTGTTGCCGCCAATGCCGCCGCGATGGACGTGGCGCTGAAGGCCGGAGCCTTCGATCTGATCGTGCTCGACGTGATGATGCCCGGCGAGGACGGGCTGTCAGTCTGCCGGCGGCTG
>DASQKJ010000038.1:0-8573 GCA_035630595.1 Methyloceanibacter sp. | reverse complement strand
AAGGTCCCTCACCACGCATTTTTTTGCCCGAGTGCCGATCCCGCCGTCTCAAGGCTGCTCGCCGTACCGTTGCCTTGGTGGCCATCTCTCATTGTTCTTAGCTGCGCGCCGCGCCGTCATTTCGGCACAGATCGACCTCGTGTCCCATAGGGATTTGCTTCTGCTGCTCGCGTTTCCTCATTGCACTCCTTGCACAGGCCGTCGTCGACAGCCGGATGAGGACACTTGCCGGGCCGATGGCCATGCGCTCTGGATTGGCACTGGCATTTTTGTTGCTCTGCCATTTGCTCCAATTCCTGGTCAGGGGGGTTTTCTGTAGTCCGCCTTGCCTCGTCTATCACAAAATCGGCACTTGCCGCACGGAGTTGGAGCTAAGGCTAGCTATGATCCAAGGTGTCGTGCCTTCTCGATCAACTCAGCGTATAGTGGTAAGGGGTCAACGCGTTAGTGAGGTCAGCCGATGCGGACCGTCGTGCTCAGTACTGCAGTAATTGCGGGTGTTGTCTGCATGGGGTTAGCACCTGCGAAGGCGGCCTCCCTGCCAGGGATTAGCAATTCAAACTTTGAGGTCACCCCGGTCAAGCGTGTTGGCTTTAGGCGACGTTATTACCGGCGATATGGGTACCCGGTGCCCTATGCGTACTACCCTCCGGCATATGGCTACTATGTGCCCCCGTCCGCTTACGCCTACCCCCCCTCAACTCGCTATTATGCCCCTCCGCACGGGGCCTACGCCGACCCACCGCCTCCGGAAGGCTACTACACCGACGCTCCGCCTCCGGACGGCGCCTACGCCGATACTCCGCCGCCGGAAGGTTACTACACCGACGCTCCGCCTCCGGACGGCGCCTACGCCGATACTCCGCCGCCGGAAGGTTACTAGCCAAAGCAGGAGTTCAGGCAGCAGGAATGTCTTCTTCTGACCGGTGTGTTGAAAAAGTCGGGGGTGTCGGGGGCTTTATGCTTCTTCGGAGCACAAGGACCTGCTGTAGGCAGCTTCTGTTGATTTAGTCGGCTACGCGCAGCGCCCGCAAAATATCGAATCCAGAGTCGCGCCTTTTTTGATCGATGTCTCTGTTCTTGAATAAATTGGATCACGTGAGGGCTGAGGTTCACGAGTACCCCGATGATTTCTTCCGAGACCTCATCCGGCGCATAGCAGTGTACGAAGTTCTCAATTGAAGAGTCCGAAAGCTAGGCGATGACGGATGCCGCAAAGCTCAAACGTAAGCGTATGTCCTAGAAATGGCTTCGATCACCGATCTATCCTCTTAACTGGCGCGTCGTTAGTCGCCTGTCGGCGTAACTACCGCCTCTGTTAGGGCTGACGACAATCGAGGTGGCCCGAGTGAAACACTCCAAGCTGATTGCTGGGCTCGTGGGCCCCGTGCTGGCAGCCATCGGTATCGCCATGTTGTTTAACCGCGGCCACTTCGCGGGGATGATCGGGCAGCTCGCGCAGAACCAAGGACTGATCTTCCTCTCCGGCATTCTCTCGCTGCTGGGCGGCTTGGCGATTTTACGCGTGCAAAACGCTTGGACCGGCGGGTGGCCGGTGATCATTACCGTGCTTGGCTGGTTGGCGATCATCGGCGGCCTTGTCCGCATGTGGCTTCCGCACATGGCGGCCCCGATTGCTGAAAAGTTTGCAGGCAATTCGACTGCTTTACTGGTGGGTGGTCTGCTTGTTTTGGCCCTGGGGGCCTTCCTAACCTACAAGGCGTTTGGTCGAGACACTTGAGGCGGACTTCAGCTTCGTTATCCATTCGGTGCTCGCATCGCGGCTATGAGCGGTGGACGGCCACGAGGTGCACGACGCGCATCAGATTGTGACCCGGCGAGCTTCAACGGCCCGTGTCACTGGCCTCACTGATCGTCTCCCCGCAGGCGCCCAGTGATGCGAGGGGGGCGCAGGCTTCAATGCAGACAAGGTACCATCTCGCGTCTCAAAGAACCGCAAGGACCTGGCTGCTTCAACTGCTGGCGAACTACCGCTCGACCCGACCACTCACCTAAAAGACGTTCTTCGGGCGGAGGAGCCACGCCGGTCGCCGCCGCCGACTTTACGACCGACTGTAGATATAAGTCTGCTGAATGACTGTGGAAATCGAACTCACGGACAGGATCTACAGCAACCGTTTCCACGAACGGCCTGCACCAAAGTGGGCCCGCCCCGAAATTGTATTGACGAACTAGAGAAATTCGGGGGAGCCTTGCCTCAGGCTGCGGGTCGCGGCCGCGGCGCCGCCGAGTATTGGCATCACGCGCCATGATGTTCGGAGCGCCGAACCTCGAACAGGGGATCGGGACCATGGTGAGACGAGTGACCACCGTAATGGCGGTGTTGTCGGTGTTTGCGCTGAGCGCTCCAGCTCTGGCCGAAGACTCCAAAGAACCCATCAAGCTGACGCTGCATGACTGGACTGGTCAATTGATCACGACCCAGCTCATGGGCGAGGCGTTGAAGGCGGCGGGCCTTAATGTCGAATATGTGCCGGCCGACTACCTCGCCCAGTTCGCCGGCCTCAAGACCGGCGATCTGCACGTGGCCATGGAGATGTGGGAAACAACCGGCCGCGACGCGATGGACGAGGCGACTGCGACCGGGCAGGTCGAGAATCTCGGCGAGACCGGCATGCTCGCCATCGAGGAGTGGTGGTATCCCGAATACATGAAGGAGAAGTGCCCCGGTCTGCCCAAGTGGGAAGCCTTGAAGGATTGCGCCGAGCTATTCTCCACCGCCGAGACCAAACCCAAAGGCCGTTATCTCGGCGGCCCAGTGACCTGGGGCGGCTTCGACGACGAGCGCGTGGTGGCGCTCGACCTACCCTTCGAAGTGGTCCATGCCGGAACCGATGCGGCCCTGTTTGCCGAGCTCGAATCCGCCTATCAGCGCAAAGCGCCGATCATTCAATGGGTCTACGCGCCGCATTGGGCGCCGATCAAATACAAGGGCGAATGGGTCGAGTTCCCCAAATACGAGAAGGCCTGCTACACCGACCCTTCTTGGGGCGTCAACAAGACGGCCACCCATGACTGCGCCAAGCCGCGCGGACCCATCTGGAAGGTGGCTTGGTCGGGCGTGAAAGAGAAATGGCCGACCGCTTATGGGGCGATCAAAAAATTCAACATCAACAACGACGAGATGGGCGCGCTGATCACCAAGGTCGATCTCGAAGGCCAGAAAACCGAGGACGTCGTCGCCGAATGGATGAAGGCAAACGAAGCCCGGTGGAAGGGCTGGATTGGTCAATGATCGCTGAGCTACTCGATTAGGGCCGTGGCAGCCTGCTAGACTTTGGCAGGCTGCAGCCCAACCCGCTGAAGCCCGGGGGGCCCTTAATCCGTGACCGACGCCGCTCTCGCTTGCCGCAACGTGTGGAAGCTGTACGGGCCGGACCCGAAGCGCTTCCTCGCCAAGCTGGGGCCGCAGCCGAACGAAGCGGACATCAAGCATGCCGGCTACGTCACCGCGGTCGCCGACGCGACGCTCTCCGTCTCGCGCGGCGAAATCTTCGTCATCATGGGGCTGTCCGGCTCCGGCAAATCGACCTTGGTGCGCTGCCTCGCGCGCCTGATCGAGCCTTCCGCCGGCGAGGTCATGTTTGCCGGGCGCGACCTGCTTAAGTCCTCGCCCAAGGAGCTGATCGAGCTTCGGCGGCACAAGATGGGCATGGTGTTTCAGCATTTCGCACTACTGCCGCACTTGACCGTGCTCGACAACGTGGCGTTTCCGCTGGAGATCCAGGGGGTGCCGCGCAAGGAGCGCGAGGCCCGCGCCCGCGAAATGACTACGCTCGTTGGCCTCAAAGGGCGCGAGCACAATCTGCCGCAAGAACTTTCCGGCGGCCAGCAGCAGCGGGTCGGCATCGCCCGCTCGCTCGCCACCGACCCGGACATCTGGTTTCTCGACGAGCCGTTCTCCGCGCTCGATCCCCTGATCCGCCGCGAGATGCAGAACGAATTCCTGCGGCTTCAATCCGTGCTGCAGAAGACCATCGTCTTCATCACCCACGATTTCGACGAGGCGATCCGGCTCGCTGACCGCATCGCCATCATGCAGGACGGACGCATCATCCAGATCGGCACGCCGGAGGAGCTCGTGCTCTCGCCGGCCTCCGACTATGTGGCCGAGTTCACGCGCGAAGCGCCGCGGGCAAAGATCTTGTCGGCGGGCGCGATTGCCCGCGCTCAACGGAACGGCGAGGCCATCGCCGGTACGGTCCCCGCCGACAGCAAGGTAGCTGAATTCGCCAAGGAGGTTGAGGCCTCGGGCGCCGCCTTCGCGGTGCGCGATGCCGAGGGTAAGCTCGTCGGCGTGGTCGATCGCGCGGCCGTCATGTCGGTGCTGATCGGCGGCACGGAGGCCTCATGACCACCGCCGCGACGCTCAGCGACCGATCGCCGGACCTCAAAGCGTCGGCCGTCACCGTCGTGTGGCTCGGCTTCGCTGTGTTGGCGGTGGCATCCTTCGCGCTACCGGACGGTACGCTCCCAGGCTGGATGCGGGAAGTCCCGCCGCAATGGCGGCTGGGCTTGGATACGGCGATCTCCAATTTCATGAAATGGCTGGTGAACGACGCGACGTTCGGCCTGTTCACCTTCAGGGAGGCAACGCGCGCGATCGCCGACCTTCTCAACGTGCCGCTCACCGCCGCAACCGCGATCTTCTCGACCGGCATGCTTCGCGGCAGCGGCTCGACCGCGGTGCAGCTCGCCCCGCCATTACCGTGGATTGCGGTCGTCGGCATCGCTGCCTCGCTCGGTTATCGCCTCGGGGGAATGCGGCTCGCTTTGCTGGCGGGAGGCGCCTTTCTCTATCTCGCGGTGTTCGGGCAATGGGCGAGCGCGATGACGACACTAGCCTCGATCGCCATCGCAGTGCCGCTTGGCGTGGCCGGAGGAATGCTGTTCGGCATCCTCGGTCATCGCTCCCCGCTTATGCGCCGGGTCCTGGAGCCCATCCTCGACCTGATGCAGACGGTGCCGATCTTCGCCTATCTCATTCCGATCCTGTTTCTGTTCGGCTTCGGACCGGTGTCGGCGCTGATCGCCACCATGATCTATGCCATGCCGCCAATGGTTCGCGTGACCATGACCGCGCTGGAGGCGGTGCCTAGGGAGATCGTGGAATACGGCACCATGGCCGGCACGACGCAGCGGCAGATGCTGTTCAGGGTGATGCTGCCCGCAGCGCGGCCACAGCTTCTCGTCGGTGTCAACCAGGTCATCATGCTCTCACTCAACATGGTGATCATCGCCTCGATGATCGGCGCGGGTGGTCTCGGCTATGACGTGCTCACCTCGCTCAGGCGGCTCGACATCGGCCGCGGGTTGGAGGCTGGGCTCGCCATCGTCGTGCTCGCCATCGCGCTCGACCGGCTGAGCCAAGCCTATGCATCGAGGCGGCGGACCGTGCAGGATGATAGCCGGCGCTTCATCGTCGCGCTGCTCGCTTTCACCGTCATAGTCTATGTGCTCGGCCTCTTCATCCCCTGGGTTGCGACCTATCCCAAGTCGCTGCAGCTTTCCACCGCGCCTTGGTGGGGCGAGGCAGTCCGGTGGTTCAACGTGAACTTCTTCGACACGATGGACGCAATAAAGAGCGCCCTGCTGCTGAATGTGCTGATTCCGATCAAACGGTTCATGGTGGCCCAGAGCTGGTTGCTCGTCACGGCGGCGCTCGGCTTTGCCGGCTGGCGGCTCGGCGGCGCGCGCCTGGCGGCGCTGGTCGCCGCACTGGCCCTGTTCATCGCCTTCAACGGGCAGTGGGAAAAAGCGATGGTGAGCGTCTATCTGGTCGGCATCTCGGTCATTGTCGCCTCCGCCATCGGCATTCCGGTGGGTATTCTGGGCGGACTTTCCGACCGCTGCTGGCGCGTGCTCGAAGCCATTATCGACACGCTCCAGACCTTGCCGAGCTTCGTCTACCTGATCCCGGTGGTGATGCTGTTCCGGGTCGGCGACTTCACCGCCATGATCGCCATCGTGCTCTATGCTTTGGCGCCGGCCGTCCGCTACACCGCGCACGGCATCCGCAACGTCCAGCCCACCTTGGTCGAGGCCGGCACCGCTGCCGGCTGCACGCCGTTGCAGCTCCTGACCAAGATCCGCCTCCCTCTGGCAACCCCGGTCATCCTGCTCGGCATCAATCAGACCGTCATGCTCGCGCTCTCCATGCTGGTGATTACGGCGCTGGTTGGCACCCGCGATCTCGGCCAAGAGGTCTATATCGCCCTGACCAAGGCCGACGTCGGGCGGGGCCTAGTCGCCGGGCTTTGCGTCGCCGCCATCGCGATCATCGCCGATCGGCTGATCCAGACGGCGGCGCGCAGCCTTGCCTCTCGACAGGGAGGACGCACGCGTGAGCCCTGAAGCAGCCGCGGCCCGCGTCGCCTCGCTGGCGATCTGGCGCGGCCGCGTCGATCCCGAGCCGCTCGCGGGCGGCATCACCAACCAGAATTTCAAGGTCGAGGACGCTGGACGCCGCTATGTCGTGCGCGTTGGCGACGACATCCTCGTGCACGGCGTCGTGCGCGCGAACGAATTGGCGGCGAGCCGGGCAGCGCATCTGGCCGGGCTCAGCCCCGGCGTGGTGCATGCGGAGCTTGGCATCCTCGTGCTCGATTTCATCGAGGGACGAACCTTCACCTCGGAGGACGTTCGCAATCCGGCAAATCTCGATCGCCTGGTCGACATGATGCGGCGTTGCCACCGCGACGTGCCCCAATATCTGCGCGGGCCCGGCGCGATGTTCTGGGTGTTCCATGTCGTGCGTGATTATGCGCATACGCTGCGTGAGGGCGACAGCCGGCACGCGCGGTTGCTCGCGGACCTTCTGACCCGGGCCGCGCGGCTTGAGGCTGCGGTCGGCCCGATCGACGTGGTGTTCGGCCACAACGATCTGCTCGCCGCCAATTTCATCGATGACGGCAAGCGGCTGTGGCTGGTGGACTGGGAATATGCGGGGTTCAACTCGCCTTTGTTCGACCTCGGGGGACTCGCTTCGAACAGCGAGCTACCTCCCGAGCAGGCAGAGCAGGCGTTAAGTCTCTATTTCGGCAAGCCGGTCGACGACCAGTTGCGCCGCCGCGCCGCCGCCATGACTGCGGCGTCGCTGCTCCGGGAGACCATGTGGAGTATGATCTCCGAGATTCACTCAACCGTGGCCTTCGATTATGCCGCCTACACCGCGGAAAATCTGCGGCGCTTCGAGGTGGCTTATGCCGCCTATCGGGCCATGGACCAAGCATGAGCCAGCTTCCGTCCTCCGCGAAAGTCGTGATCGTCGGCGGCGGCATTGTCGGCTGTTCCGTGGCCTATCATCTCGGCAAGATGGGATTCACCGATGTGCTGCTGCTGGAGCGTGGGAAGCTGACCTCCGGCTCGACCTGGCATGCCGCCGGCCTGGTCGGGCAGCTGCGTACGAGCGCCAATATCACTCAACTGCTCGGCTATTCGGTCGCGCTCTATGACCGGCTCGAACAGGAAACCGGCCTCGCGACGAGTTGGAAGCGCAATGGCGGCTTGCGGCTCGCCTGCAATCAGGAGCGATGGACCGAGGTCAAGCGGCAGGCGACCACCGCCACGTCGTTCGGGCTCGAAATGCACCTCCTGACTCCGAACGAGGCGCAAGCATTGTGGCCGCTGATGCAAATCGACGACGTCGTCGGCGCGGCTTTTCTCCCGACTGACGGGCAGGTTTCGCCCTCGGATATCACCATGTCGCTCGCCAAGGGCGCGCGCATGGGCGGCGTCACGATCGCCGAAGGCGTCAAGGTCACCGGGATCGAGGTCGAGAACGGGCAGGTGCGTGCCGTGCTCACCGGCCAAGGCCGGATCGGCTGCGACAAGCTGGTGATCTGTGCCGGCCAGTGGTCGCGCGAGCTTGGACGCATGGCGGGCGTCAACGTTCCGCTCGTCTCGGTGCAGCACCAATATCTCATCACCGAGCGCATCGGCGGGGTGACGCCGAATTTACCCACCCTGCGCGATCCAGATCGGCTCACTTATTGGAAAGAGGAGGTCGGCGGGCTAGTGATGGGCGGCTACGAGCCCAATCCCAAGCCCTGGGCGATCGAGGGCATCCCCGAAAATTTCGAGTTCCAGCTGCTCGACAACGATCTCGACCATTTCGAGCCTTTGCTCGAGCTTGCGGCCGGCCGCGTGCCGGCGATGCAGACGGCTGGCGTCAAGGAGTTCATCAATGGCCCGGAAAGCTTCACCCCCGACGGTAACTTCATCCTGGGGGAGTCTTCGGAGACGCGCGGCGTCTTTGTCGGCGCCGGCTTCAACGCTTTCGGCATCGCCTCTGGCGGCGGCGCCGGCATGGTACTTGCCGAATGGGTCGCCAAGGGCGAGCCGCCTTACGATCTGTGGCCGGTCGACATCCGCCGCTTCGGCAGGAACCATCTAGACGTCAATTGGGTGCGCACCCGCACGCTCGAAGCCTACGCCAAGCATTACACGATGGCCTGGCCCTACGAGGAATATCGCTCCGGGCGTCCGCTGCGCCGCTCGCCACTCTATGACAGGCTGAAGGCGCAAGGAGCCTGCTTCGGCGAGAAGCTCGG
>DASQKJ010000037.1:0-3541 GCA_035630595.1 Methyloceanibacter sp. | reverse complement strand
ACGGCGCTTGCCATGGTCTCGATGATCACCACACCCTACCGGGCCCGTCACCCCGACGTCAGCTTCACCATTTGGTCCCGCAATTCCATCGAAGTTCTTGGATTGCTGGAAAATCTGGAGGTGGACGCAGGCCTCACCTATCTCGACAACGAGCCTTTGGGGCGGGTGCAGACGGTCCCGCTCTATAGCGAGCAATACCGGCTGCTCTCCTCCGCCGACAGTCCGCTCGGCGACCGCGACAGCGTGACCTGGGCCGAGGTCGGCAAGGTGCCGCTCTGCCTGCTGACACCCGACATGCAGAATCGGCGCATCATCGAGCAATTGCTGCGCGAGGCAGGGACCGAAGTGGCGCCGACCTTGGAGTCCGATTCCATCGTCGTGCTGTTCGCGCATGTGCGCACGGGCCGCTGGGCAAGCGTCATGCCGGCCAAGCTTGCCGAGGTGCTCGGCCTCACCGAAAAGGTGCGCTCCATCCCCATCGTCGAGCCCGAGGTCACCCACTCGATTGGGCTGGTGGTGCCGCACCGCAATCCGCTAACGCCGCTGATCAATGCGCTGGTCAGGGAAGCCAAGGAACTGGCGCCGATCCTCGGCGCAGATGAGCCGCGCGCAGGGCACACGTTAAGCGCGAAGGCACAGTCCGCGCGCGCTAAAACTGCGTGAATATGTACCCGCCGATTTGGAGATAAGCGGTCGCAATCTAACGGGAATTTGTCTCCACCAGCTGGCGGCGCGCTCATTCCGAAACCCTGTTTCTCCATCAGCGGCGTTGCGGGATATCAACGATAGGGAAATCCGATCAGGTCATTGTTCTGCTTTGTTGATCTTCCGCGGTTTTCTCCCCATTTTCAGTTTTGCTCATTAAACAGTTGAGTTGTGCTCACTAAAGCGGCGGCTGGGCATGCCACGATACGAGCCATGGAACGCCGACCGCGCGAGCGAAATCATCGCGCGACACCGGCATCTAGAAGGGGCAACCCTACCGATCTTGCATGCTTTGCAGGAGACGTTCGGCTGCGTGCCGGAGGCAGCCGTGCCGCTGGTGGCCGAGGCGCTTAACCTTTCCCGCGCCGAGATCCACGGCACCGTCACCTTCTATCACGACTTCCGCAAGCAGCCCCCGGGGCGGCGCGTGCTCAAACTTTGCCGCGCCGAATCCTGCCAGGCGGCTGGCGGCGATGCGCTCGCCGTCCGTGCCGAGGAGAAGCTTGGGATTCAGATGGGCGAGACGACGCTCGACAACCGCGTGACGCTCGAGCCGGTCTATTGCCTCGGGCTTTGCCATTCTTCGCCGGCGGCAATGCTCGATAAACATGTGTTCGGCATGCTGGACGAAGCCAAGCTCGACGCGCTGGTGAAGGAGGCGCAGGCATGAGCGCCCGGATCTTCATCTCTCGCGATTCCGGCGCGCTCTGCGTGGGCGCGGATGCGCTGGCGACCAAGTTCCGCAAGGCCTTCGAGCAGCGGAGTCTCGACGTGGAGATCGTGCGCACCGGCTCGCGCGGCATGTATTGGCTTGAGCCGCTGGTCGAGGTGGCGACGGGGCAAGGCCGCGTCGGCTATGGACCCGTGCAGGCGGCCGACATCGACGCGCTGCTCGACGCCGGCATGCTGGAAGGCAAGATGCACGGGCTCTGCATCGGCGAGGTGGACGAATATCCCTGGCTCAAGAGCCAAACGCGGCTGACTTTCAAGAATTGCGGCATCGTCGACCCGCGCAGCTTCGAAGACTATAGGGCGCATGGCGGTTACCAGGGCCTGGCGAAGGCCCTTGCCGTCGGGCCCGAAGTCACCATCGAGGAAGTCGTCGCCTCCGGCCTGCGCGGCCGTGGCGGCGCCGGTTTCCCCACCGGCATCAAATGGCGCACCGTCGCGCAGACGCCGCCCCAGCAGAAATATATTGTCTGCAACGCCGACGAGGGCGATTCCGGCACCTTCGCGGACCGCATGATCATGGAAGGCGATCCCTTCGTCCTGATCGAGGGCATGACCATCGCCGGCATCGCCGTAGGCGCCACGTATGGCTACATCTATATCCGTTCGGAATATCCCGACGCGATCGAGGCGATGGAGATCGCCGTCGGCGAGGCGCGGAAGGGCGGCATGCTCGGACGCAAGATCGCCGGCTCGCAATATGATTTCGACATGGAGGTGAGAGCAGGGGCCGGCGCCTATGTCTGCGGCGAGGAGACCTCGCTGTTGGAGAGCCTCGAAGGCAAGCGCGGCGAGGTCCGCGCCAAGCCGCCGCTGCCCGCCCATATCGGCCTGTTCGGCCAGCCGACCGTAATCAACAACGTGCTGTCGCTCGCCACCGTGCCGATCATCATGTCGGAGGGCGGCGCGTTCTATCGCGATTTCGGCATGGGCAAGTCGCGCGGTACCATGCCCATACAGCTCGCCGGCAATATCAAGCATGGCGGCCTTTACGAGACGGCTTTCGGCATCACCCTCGGCGAATTGGTCGACGCGATCGGCGGCGGCACGCGCTCGGGCCGCCCGGTGCGCGCGGTGCAAGTGGGCGGTCCGCTCGGCGCCTATTTCCCGCGCGAGCTGTTCGACACGCCGTTTGACTATGAGGCGTTCGCCGCTCGCGACGGACTGATCGGCCATGGCGGGATCGTGGTGTTCGACGACACCGTCGACATGGCCAAGCAGGCGCGTTTCGCCATGGAGTTCTGCGCCATCGAGTCTTGCGGCAAGTGTACGCCCTGCCGCATCGGCTCGACCCGAGGCGTCGAGCTCGTGGACAAGATCTTGGCCGGCGAGGATCGGGTCGAGAACCTGATCGTGCTGGAAGATTTGTGCAACACCATGAAATTCGGATCGCTTTGCGCGCTGGGGGGTTTCACCCCATATCCCGTTATGAGCGCGCTCATCCATTTCCCCGAGGATTTTGGCGCCAAACGTAAGCGCCTCGAAGCTGCTGAATAAGGACACGCACCATGGCGATGACCCAGGAAATCGACTACGGGACCCCGGCTTCGAAGGCCAAGAAGGAGGTCACGCTCACGATCGACGGCGTCGCGGTGAAGGTGCCCGAAGGCACCTCGATCATGCGCGCGGCGATGGAGATGGGGACGCAAATTCCCAAGCTCTGCGCCACCGACATGCTGGAATCGTTCGGCTCCTGCCGGCTGTGCCTGGTCGAGATCCAGGGCCGCAACGGCACGCCGGCCTCCTGCACCACCCCGGTCGCCGACGGCATGGTCGTACATACCCAGACCGACCGGCTCAAGCGGCTGCGCAAGGGCGTGATGGAGCTCTACATCTCCGAGCACCCGCTCGACTGCCTGACCTGCTCGGCCAACGGCGATTGCGAGCTGCAGGACATGTCGGGCGCCGTGGGTCTGCGCGAGGTGCGCTACGGTTATGACGGTGAGCGCCACCCCAATCCCGGCATCGACACCTCAAACCCCTATTTCACCTACGAACCCTCGAAATGCATCGTCTGCTCGCGCTGCGTGCGGGCCTGCGAAGAGGTGCAAGGCACGTTCGCGCTCACCATCGCCGGACGCGGCTTCGGCTCGGTAGTCTCGCCCTC
>DASQKJ010000036.1:0-46573 GCA_035630595.1 Methyloceanibacter sp. | reverse complement strand
AGCCATGCTCGCCGATGAAGGCGCCGTTCCGATAGGCTTCCGGCAACAGATCGCCCGCGGCGAAGGTAAGCCCAAGCGGCGCCACGTGATTGCCGAGCGCATAGTCTGGCGCGATAGCCTTGGTAACCAGCGCCGGATTTTGCGGCCGCGCCCTGTCATCGACATTCTGACCCCAATAGCTGAACGGCCAGCCATAGAAAGCGCCCTCCTTCACCTGGGTGAGATAATCGGGCACCAAGTCCGAGCCGAGTTCGTCCCGCTCGTTCACCACCGCCCAGAGCGCGCCGGTCGAAGGCTCAACCGCGAGCCCAACCGGATTGCGCAAGCCGGTCGCGAAACTGCGCGACTCGCCCGTCGCCGGGTCGATCTCGAGGATCTGCGCTCGGTCCTTTTCCAGTTCGAGACCGTTCTCGCCCGCATTGCTGTTGGAGCCCACGCCGACATAAAGCCGCGTGCCGTCGGGGCCGGCGGTCAGGCTCTTGGTCCAGTGATAGTTGACCGGCCCGGCAGGAAGATCGGCGACCTTGATGCCATCCGATTCGATCTTGGTCGCGCCCTCCTGGTAGTCGAAGCGGAGCAGCGCATCGGTATTGGCGACATAGAGCCGGTCGCCGATCAGCGCCATGCCGAATGGCGAGTTCAGGCCTTCGAGGAAGACGCTTCGAGTCTCGGCTACGCCGTCGCCGTCGGCGTCGCGCAGCAAGATGATCCGATTTGGGCTCGGCACACCGGCACCGGCGAGATTCATGGCCCACACTGTCACTAGCCCCTTGAAGCCGCTCGGCCAGCCCTTCTCCGGCGCATTGGTCTCGGCCACGAGGATGTCGCCGTTCGGCAGGACATAAAGCCAGCGCGGATGATCGAGGCCCGAGGCGAAGGCATTGACAGCGAGCCCCGTGGCGGCGACTGGCATCTTGCCCTGCTGCCAGGCGCCGGCCGGCGCGACATTGATGGCGGGAATCAGTGCGTCGCTCGGCGGCGGGATTTTCGGATCCGGCCCTTGCGTCTCCTGCTCCGGCAACGTGGCGACATCGCACGCCGCGAGCGCCAGTGCGAGCAGGAGAACGGCAGCAATTCGGGCAGCACGCATGGCCTCGACCTCGATCCCGAACCACGAACCTTCGCGCCTGGCGAAGGTTTCCACCCTGCGACCTTTACAACCGGGTGCCCTTCCCCGTAAATCGGCCGCAAATCTAGCCTGGCTTGATCGAACCAAGGAGCGGAGACTTATGGGCTACAAAGTGGCCGTGATCGGCGCGACCGGCAATGTCGGGCGCGAGATGCTCAATATCCTGGCCGAGCGCGAATTCCCCGCCGATGAGGTGTTCGCCATCGCCTCGCGCCGGTCGATGGGCGTCGAGGTCTCCTACGGCGACAAGCGCCTCAAGTGCCAGGACCTTGAGCAGTTCGACTTCCGCGGCGTCGACTTCGCGCTGATGTCGGCGGGCTCCGCCATCTCGAAGGAGTGGAGCCAAAGGATCGGCGCGCAGGGCTGCGTTGTGATCGATAATTCCTCGTGCTGGCGCTACGACGCCGACGTTCCGCTGATCGTGCCCGAGGTGAATGCCGACGCCGTCGCGGGCTTCGCCAAGAAGAACATCATCGCTAACCCGAATTGCTCGACCGCGCAGCTCGTGGTGGTGCTGAAGCCGCTGCACGACGCCGCCAGGATCAAGCGCGTCGTGGTGTCGACCTATCAGTCCGTCTCAGGCGCCGGCAAGGAGGCGATGGACGAGCTTTGGGAGCAGACCAAGGGCATCTTCACCACTGCGCCGGCCGAGCCCAAGAAGTTCACCAAGCAGATCGCCTTCAACGTCATTCCGCATATCGACGTCTTCCTGGACGACGGCCAGACCAAGGAAGAGTGGAAGATGATGGTCGAGACCAAGAAGATTCTCGATCCCAAGATCAAGCTCACCGCGACCTGCGTGCGCGTGCCGGTCTTTGTCGGCCATTCCGAGGCGGTCAATGTCGAGTTCGAGCAGCCGATCACCGCCGACGAGGCGCGCAAAATCCTGCGCGAGGCGCCCGGCCTGCTGGTGGTCGATAAGCGCGAGCCGGGCGGCTATGTGACGCCGGTCGAATGCGTCGGCGACTACGCCACCTATGTCTCGCGCATCCGCGAGGACCAGACCGTCGACAACGGCCTGTCCTTCTGGGTGGTGTCGGACAATCTGCGAAAAGGCGCCGCGCTCAACACCGTGCAGATCGCCGAACTGATCATCAACCGCAACCTGCTCGACCGCGCCGCCTGATCCTCTGAACCGCGGCGGGCCAGTCGCGCCGCCTCGAAGGTTCAGCGCGGCCGCCGCAGCATCGGGGTGAGCGGCGGCGAATTGCCGGCCTGGATTGTGCCGAGCGCCTCGAAGCCGTGCCGCCGGTAGAGCCGCGCGCTTCTGGCGCTGGTTGCCTCGAGATAGGCGGGCATGGTCTGCTCGTCGCAGATCGACAGCGCATGACCGAGCAACGCCGCGCCGAACCCCTTGCCTTGCCGCACCGGGTCGGTCCCAATCAAGGGCAGATACCAATGCGGCTCCGCAGGGTGGAACGCGGCCATTTGCTCGAACATGCCGAACATCGCCTCCCGATTGCTCTCGGCGAGCGCGCTCTCTATCAGCGCGGCCATTGTCTCCTCCTCAGGCGCGACGCCCGGCGGAAGCCAGAGTGCCGCAGCGCAGCCGACAATGAGGTGAGCCGAGCCCTGCTCGAAGGCCTTTCCACCGAAGGCCCGAACGAAGCGCGGAAAGGTCTCGAAATAAGTATGCGGGTCTGCGAACGCCCAGCGCGCAACGGGATCGCCGCTGAAGGCCAATACGATCGTCGCGACGCATTGATCGATCTCCGATGGCGCAGCGGTTCTCACGTCACGTTCGTGCATGGCGGGCTAGTCTCGCCTAGCTCTCAGGCAAAGATGTGAACCGCCCGGTGTCTGGCTCGAGGCTGAGCAACACGCCACTGCCGAGATCGAAATGCAGCCCGTGCAGGGCGAGCAGACCTTCCGTTAGGCGTTTCTGGATGAAGGGGAAGGTGTGCAGATTGGCGATCGAGGAGCGCACCGCGGCGAGCTCAAACGCCATCTCGTCGCCATAGGCGAAGATGTCGCTCTCGACCAGCTTGAGGTCGTCGAGCAGGGTCAGCCAGCGGCCGATAAAGCCATGCTCCGGGATCTTGTCGCGCACGCCGCGCCGATAGGTGTTGACGCCGCCGCAATGCGAATGGCCGAGCACGATGATATGCGGCACTTTCAGCGCGGTGGCGGCATATTCGACCGCGGCGCTGGTGCCATGATATTTGCCCGCGGGCTCGTACGGCGGCACCAGATTGGCGACGTTGCGCATGATGAACAGTTCGCCCGCCTCCGCATCGAAAATCGCCGAGACATCGACCCGCGCGTCGCAGCAGGCGATGACCATCGCGGTCGGCGCCTGGCCGAGCTCAGCGAGTTGAAGGTAGCGGCCGCGGTTCGCGGCATGCTCGTCGCGGCGGAAGCGGAAATGACCTTCGACTAAAGTTTTCGGTAAACCCGGCAATTTTTCCTACCCCTCTCACAAGCGTCGCCAACCATTTCAGCCACATCCGCGTTTGTCCAGGACGCAAGTCAATAGAGCATGCCTATCGACCGTTATGGACTGCCTACTTGATCTTCCTTGAGGCATGAGGCGAAGGTTCCAACCGTCGGCAGCCCCCAGAAGCGCGAACCAGCTGCGCCGGCCGGCATGAGGAAACTTGAGGACGAGGCAGAATGCGTGTTCCACGCCAAGCCTTGATCCAATTCGACAGTGACATGGCGACAGGTCGTTGCTCTGTCCGCGTGCGTGCGTGTGGGCGGAGCTATGCTCTGCGTCCTGCGTCCCAAGGCATGGAAGGAGTGGCATCATGGCCAAAGTTGTTTGCGTTCTCTATGACGATCCGGTGAACGGGTATCCGCCGAAATATGCCCGCGACGACATTCCCAAAATCACCAAATATCCGGACGGGCAAACGGCGCCCACCCCGAGCAAGATCGACTTCAAGCCTGGCGAGCTGCTCGGCAGCGTGTCGGGCGAGCTGGGCTTGCGCAAATTCCTCGAAGACGCCGGCCATACGCTGGTCGTCACCTCAAGCAAGGACGGCAAGGACTCGGCGCTCGACAAGGAGCTTCCCGACGCCGAGATCGTCATCTCGCAACCGTTCTGGCCCGCTTACATGACCAAGGAGCGGATCGAGAAGGCCAAGAAGCTCAAGCTCATCATCACGGCCGGCATCGGCTCCGACCACACCGATCTTCAGGCCGCGATGGATAAAGGCGTCACCGTCGCCGAGGTCACCTATTGCAACTCGCTCAGCGTGTCCGAGCACATCGTCATGATGATCCTGGCGCTCGTCCGCAACTACATCCCGTCTTATGGCTGGGTGGTGCGAGGCGGCTGGAACATCGCCGATTGCGTCGAGCGGTCCTACGACCTTGAAGGCATGAATATCGGCACCGTGGCGGCCGGCCGCATCGGCCTCGCCGCGCTCCGCCGCCTCAAGCCGTTCGACGTCAAGCTGCACTACACCGATAAGCACCGTCTGCCCAAGGAAGTGGAACAGGAGCTGGACCTCACCTTCCACCCGAATGTGGAATCGCTGGTCAAAGTCTGCGACGTCGTGACCATCAACGCGCCGCTGCATCCGGAGACCGAGCATATGTTCAACGACAAGCTGATCGGCATGATGAAGCGCGGCAGCTATATCGTGAACACCGCGCGCGGGAAGATCTGCGACCGCGACGCCATCGTGCGCGCACTGGAAAGCGGACAACTCGCGGGCTATGCCGGCGATGTCTGGTTCCCGCAGCCGGCGCCGAAGGATCACCCCTGGCGCACCATGCCGCATCACGGCATGACCCCGCATATCTCGGGGACCTCGCTCTCGGCGCAGACCCGATATGCCGCGGGCACGCGCGAGATTCTCGAGAGCTATTTCGCCGGCAAGCCGATCCGCACCGAGTATCTCGTGGTGGACAAAGGCAAGCTCGCCGGCGTCGGCGCCCATTCCTACACCGCGGGCGATGCCACCAAGGGCTCCGAGGAAGCCGCGAAGTACAAGAAATAAGCGATGGTTCCGGCAACCCGCATCGTCCCAGCCGTCTTGGCTGGGACGAAAGCCGTTTGTCGTCGACCGACATTCTCATGCAGCCATAGCGAGGTACGCCATGTCGGAAGCCGCGAAGGAGCGGGAGGCGCAGAGCCGCAAGATCATTGCCGCCATGAAAGCGGAGGGTCTTACCTTCAAAAGCCTGGCGGCCGAGATCGGCTTGTCGCCCTTCATCGTTGCGGCCGCTCTACATGGCCAGATGCCGTTGCCGAAAGACGCTGCCGCCCGCGCCGCGAAGACGCTTGGCGCCGCCGAGGCAGAGGAGTTTCTCACCGAGATTCCGATGCGGGGGTCGCTCGATGCACTCGTCCCCACCGACCCGACGATCTACCGTTTCTACGAGATCGTGCAGGTCTACGGGACTACGCTCAAGGCGTTGATCCATGAGGAATTCGGCGACGGCATCATGAGCGCGATCGACTTCGACCTCGATCTCACGCGCCAGCCGGACCCCAATGGCGACAGGGTCCGCATCATCATGATCGGCAAATTCCTCAAATACAAGAAGAGCTGAGCCGTCACGCTGCGCACAAAGATCGTGCGCTAAGCGGCCCGCAATCATCGCTGGCAAACGCAAGCCCCTTGCGATCTCGGCCAACCACCGTCAAATTGCGCCGAATTGCGCGGGCCTCGAGAGCCCGAGGTCCTGGGGGGAAGAATGGCAACTGCGACATCCTCGGCCAGCCACGGTGTCGGGCTGCTCGACAAGGCGCGCATCATCGCGCCGCCGGGCTATAACCGCTGGCTGGTGCCGCCTGCCGCGCTCGCTATCCATCTCTGCATCGGCATGGCCTACGGCTTCAGCGTGTTCTGGTTGCCGCTCGGCCGCGCGGTCGGCGTCTCTCAGGGCCTCGATCATCCGGTTCCTTGTCCCGGCGATGCCACCACCTTTCTCGGCAAGCTCGCCATCACCGGGCAGGCGCTGTTCGCCACCGACTGCGACTGGACCCAGTTCGACCTCGGCTGGATGTACACGCTGTTCTTCGTGCTGCTTGGCGTGTCCGCCGCCATCTGGGGCGGCTGGCTGGAGCGTGTCGGTCCGCGCAAGGCCGGCTTCGTCGCGGCTTTGTGCTGGTGCGGCGGGTTGATGATTTCGGCGCTCGGCGTCTATCTGCACCAGCTTTGGATGCTGTGGGTCGGTTCCGGCATCATCGGCGGCTGCGGCCTCGGCCTCGGCTATATCTCGCCGGTCTCCACCTTGATCAAATGGTTCCCGGACCGCCGCGGCATGGCAACGGGTATGGCCATCATGGGCTTCGGCGGTGGCGCCATGATCGGCTCACCTCTGGCCACCATGCTGATGAAGTATTTCGCCACGCCCGCTTCGGTCGGCGTGTGGGAGACCTTTGTCACTCTGGGTCTCATCTATTTCGTGTTCATGCTGGGCGGCGCCTTCGGCTACCGCCTGCCCGCCCCCGGATGGAAGCCGGAAGGCTGGACGCCGCCGGTCAATTCGCGCGCCATGATCACCGACGGGCATGTGCATCTCAGGGACGCGCATAAGACGCCACAATTCTGGCTGCTCTGGGCTGTGCTCTGCCTGAATGTGTCGGCGGGCATCGGCATCATCGGCGCGGCCTCGCCCATGCTGCAGGAGACCTTCGGCGGCGCGCTGTTCGGCGACCCCTCGGTCGGGTTTGGACAATTCGGCGATTCTCAGAAGGCGCAAGCTGCGCTCGTGGGTGCGGCCTTTGTCGGCCTGTTCTCCCTTTTCAATATCGCCGGCCGCTTCTTCTGGGCTTCGCTGTCGGACAAGATCGGGCGCAAAATCACCTATTTCACCTTTTTCACGCTCGGCTTCCTCTGCTATGCAGCGGCGCCAACCTTGGCCACGCTCGGCATGCTGGCCGTGTTTGCCGCGGCTTTCTGCCTCATCGCCTCGATGTATGGCGGCGGCTTCGCCACCATCCCGGCTTACTTGGCCGACATCTTCGGCACGCAATTCGTGGGCGCCATCCACGGCCGGCTGCTGACCGCCTGGTCGACGGCCGGCATCGTCGGTCCGGTGATCGTGAACTACATGCACGACAACCGGGTGGCCCAGGGCGTGCCGCCGGACCAGATCTACCAACCGATCTTCTACGTGCTCGCCGGGCTCTTGGTCGCAGGCTTCATCGCCAACCTTCTCATCAGGCCGCTCGACAAGAAATGGTTCATGAAGAAGGAAGAGGTCGAGGCGCTCCAGACAGCCTATCAGGCAGCGGCTGCGGCAACGGCCACCAAGACGGTCGCCGCGGAGACCGGCGGCGGCAAATTGAGCCAGACGGCGCTGCTGGCCTGGGCGGCGGTGGGCATCCCGCTTGCCTGGGGCACCTGGATCACCGTTGAGAAGGCGCTCGTCCTGTTCGAATAGGCCTTCCGAGGCTTTCCGTCGTCACATTCGATTGACACGCGGCCCCGGCTACGCCTTTGAAGGCGGAGATCGGAACCCCTCCTGCGACCATGACCCTGCGCCAAACCGTCCTGCTCGTTGCCCTGCTAAACCTCGCTTATTTCGGCGTCGAGTTCGCCGTGGCCCTTTCGATCGGATCGGTGTCGCTATTCGCCGACAGCGTCGATTTCCTCGAAGACGCTTCGATCAATCTGCTGATCGCGGTGGGGCTGGGATGGAGCGCCGTCAACCGTTCGCGTCTCGGCATGGCGCTCGCCGCGATTCTGCTGGTGCCGGCGATTGCGACCCTTTGGACCGCTTGGCAGAAATTCTCAGTTCCCGTGCCGCCGGCGCCGCTGCCGCTGACCTTGACCGGCCTCGGCGCGCTCGCGGTGAACCTGACCTGCGCGCTGCTCTTGGTGCGCTTCAGATCGCATTCCGGCAGCCTCACCCGCGCGGCCTTCTTGTCGGCGCGGAACGACGCCTACGCCAATGTCGCGATCGTGCTGGCCGGCTTGGTCACCGCCGCCGCCCTCTCGATCTGGCCGGACTTGATTGTCGGTCTCGGCATCGCGGCGCTGAACGCCGATGCCGCCCGCGATGTCTTACAAGCCGCCCGGAAGGAACACGCCAACGCCGCCCCCTGATCGGGGGACCCAGGCACGTTAAGCCAAAAGCCATAGAATCGTTGCGTTGCAAGGCCTCCGCGGGATTCTGTCAGAATTTGTTAATGTGGCTTTCAGGGCATGTTCATGGACGCGTCATGCGGCTTCCATCGCTCATAGCCAATTATCCTATGCGTAAGTTCACCGAACTCTTCGCAGTTCACCGAAGGAGACGACCATGAAAGAGTGGCTGAAACCCGAGATCACCGAGTCCGAGGCTGGCATGGAAGTTACGAGCTATCTGCCGGCCGAGCTCGACCGCGCTTAATCAACGCGTCGATCTTACAAGTTTTCGCTGAATGGCGGTCTCCACGAAAGTGGCGGCCGCCATTTTTGCATCTGGGGATGCTTAGCGCAGCTAGCTTCCCCTGGTACCTCCCCTCAGGCTAGATAGACGTCCCTCCTATAAGGAGCCTGCGACGGCGCTAAGGCTGTTTTGCCTCGCCACCCATATCGGTTCGATCATTGGTCTCCGACTCGCAACCCCGACATGACCGACAACCCAGCACAACAGATCGACAAGACCGTCACCGGCAACTATTTTGAGGATTTCAGCCTCGGCCAGGAAATCGTGCACGCCACGCCGCGCACCTTGACGGTGGGCGATGCGAGCCTGTTCATCGCGCTCTACGGCCCCCGCTTCGCCGTTCAATCGTCGGACGCTTTCGCCCAGAAGATCGGCTATGCGCGCTCGCCGATCGACGATCTCCTCACTTTCCACATCGTCATCGGCAAGACAGTTCCCGACATCTCGCGCAACGCCATCGCCAATCTGGGCTATGCCGAGTTCCGCTTCCTCGCGCCGGTCTATCCGGGCGACACGCTGGCCTCGATCTCCGAGGTGATCGGGGTCAAGGAGAACTCCAACAAGAAGAGCGGCACGGTTTATGTGCGCTCCACGGGGCGGAACCAGCGCGGCCAACCTGTGCTTTCTTATGCGCGCTGGGTGATGGTCAACAAGCGCGACCTCGACGCGCCGGCGCCCACTCCCGTCGTGCCGGAACTCGCCACGAGCGTCGATCCCGCGAGCCTCGGCGCGGCGCTCCCGCCGCTCGACCTCTCGGGTTACGACTATGCGCTTGCCGGCTCGCCAAGACGCTGGGGCGATTACCCGGTCGGCGACAAGATCGATCATGTCGACGGCCAGACCATCGAGGAGGCCGAGCACCAGCTCGCCACCCGCCTGTTCCAGAACACGGCACGCGTACATTTCAACCAGCATGTCGAAGGCAAGGGACGCTTCGGGCGGCGGCTGGTCTATGGCGGCCACATTATCTCCATCGCCCGGAGCTTGAGCTTCAACGGGCTCGCCAATGCCTTCCATATTCTCGGTCTGAACGGCGCGCGCCATGTGGCACCCTCCTTCGCCGGCGACACGATCTATGCCTGGAGCGAGGTGCTCGACAAAGCCGAGCTGCCTGGGCGTCGCGGCTTGGGCGCGCTGCGCCTGCGCACCTTCGCGGTCAAGGACCGCTCTTGCGCCAATTTCCCCGGTCTCAAGCCAGACAGCAACCATGAGGACGGCGTCGTGCTCGACATGGACTATTGGGTGGCTTTGCCGCGCTAGCGTTTCCGTCCCGCTTGCTCTGCGTGCGGACATTCCGTCCGAACCGTTGGAACAACATCGACCGCGCGACGTTTTACCTTCGGATTGGCGCGGCAACCCTACGACCCCCCGTCCTCAGCCGCGCCGCCGCTTTGAGTTCCCGGAAGCCTGGCCGCTCCCCCGCGCGCCGGGCTTCCCCTCATTGGAATCTGGGCGTCGCGGCGGAACGCTGGCGCCGTCCTGGCGTTTGCGATGTAAGAATGCCGCAAAGGGCGCGAAAATGTTGAACAGAGAAAGTCATTACGAGAGGCGCAATTGGAAGCTGCCCGGAACGACCTGGGCACTCCCAGCGATCACCGGGCTGCTCGTGCTGTTGGCCGTGGCGACGGCTCTCGCCTAGAATGGACGGAGCGGTCAAGCAACCGCACATCAGGAGTGATCGCATGCGACATCGAAGCCTATGGCCGGCAGCCGCCTTCGCCGGCGCGTTGCTGCTAGCCTTGCCTGTTCTGGCCGCCGACACGGCGAGCGCCGTGCTGAAGGACCCGGACGGCAAGGAGGTGGGTAAGGCGGTGCTCATGACGACTCCGAGCGGAACGCTGATCACGCTGGAGCTGACCGCCACGCCTCCAGGTGCGCACGGCTTCCACATCCATACGGTCGGCAAATGCGAACCGCCCAAATTCGAATCCGCGGAGGGGCATTTCAACCCCGACAACACCGAGCACGGCTTCCTCAATGCGGAAGGGCCGCATGCCGGCGACATGCCCAATATCCATGTGCCGGAGAGCGGCAAGCTGACTGTGGAGGTGCTCAATCCGCTGGTCACGTTGAGCGCCGAGAGCGCGCTGCTCGACGAGGACGGCTCGGCCCTGATGCTCCACGCCGATCCCGACGACTACAAATCCGACCCGGCCGGCCATGCCGGCGGCCGCATCGCCTGCGGCGTCATCGCGCCTTAGCGCCGGCCTGAGGTTTCGCCCCTCCTCGCTCCGAGCCGGTTTACCCCGGATGCGCGACTCAAGGCCGGGCATAATTGGCGATAAAGACGCGCGGCAGGTCGATTGCCCCCGCCCCGCCAATTGCGTTATGACAAGGCTCGTCTGGGCAACAGCAGCACGAAAAGCCATGGGCCATGCCAAATCGGGGGCTGAGCGGCCGCTCTCCCCGCATCTGCAGATTTACCGGCCGATGCTCACCATGATGATGTCGATCGCGCACCGCATCTCGGGTGCGGCGAATGGCGTCGGCTTCCTGCTGCTGGCCTGGTGGCTGGTGGCGATCGCCGCGGGCCCCGAGGCCTATGCCCAGGTCTCGCAGTTCTTCGGCAGCATCCCGGGGCGCCTGCTCCTCTTTCTGTTCAGCTGGTCGCTGATCCACCACATGCTGGGTGGCATCCGCCACCTCATCTGGGACACCGGCCACGGCCTCGACAGGGTTAGCATCGAGCTGTTCGCCTGGGCCACCATCATCGGCTCGACCACGCTCACCGTGCTGGTCTGGGTGGCCGGCTATTGGTTCAAGGGAGGGTTCTGATGACGACGGCCCTCAAACGCGTGCGCGGCCTGGGCTCTGCTCGCAGCGGCACCGAGACCTTCTGGCGCCAGCGCGTGACCGCGGTCGCCAATATCCCGCTTGTCGTCTTCCTCATCCTCTCGATCGTCACCCATATAGGCGCGGACTTGGCCGAGGTCCGCGCCTATCTCGCACAGCCGCTAGTGGCGATCCTGCTGCTCGCGCTGGTGATCAACGCCGCGATCCATATGCACATCGGCCTCAAGGAGATCATCGAGGACTATGTCCATGGCGGCGCCAAGGTCGTCGCCATCCTGCTCGCCACCTTCTTCGCCGCGGGTGTCGGCCTCGCCTCCGCCGTCGCCATCGTCAAGATCGGTCTCGGATCCTAGTTTGATGCCTCAAGACGCCACCCCGAAAGACGCCCCGCCCCACAACACCGTGCAGGTGAACGGCCGCGCCTATCCGATCGTCGATCACGCTTACGACGTGGTGGTGGTCGGCGCCGGCGGCTCCGGCCTTCGCGCTGTGGTGGGGTGCAGCGAGGCGGGCTTGCGTACCGCCTGCATCACCAAGGTGTTCCCCACCCGCTCCCATACCGTCGCCGCCCAAGGCGGCATCGCCGCGGCGCTCGGCAATATGGGGCCGGACGACTGGCGCTGGCACATGTACGACACGGTCAAGGGCAGCGATTGGCTCGGCGACCAGGACGCCATTGAATATCTCTGCCGCAACGCGCCCGAGGCCGTCTATGAGTTGGAGCATTGGGGCGTGCCGTTCTCCCGCACCGACGACGGCAAGATCCTGCAGCGCGCCTTCGGCGGCATGACCAAGGATTTCGGGACAGGCGGCCCTGCCAAGCGGACCTGCGCCGCGGCCGACCGCACCGGCCACGCCATGCTGCACACTATGTACGGCCAGGCCCTGCGCCACTCCGCCGAGTTCTTCATCGAATATTTCGCCATCGATCTGATTATAGACGACGAGGGTCGCTGCCGCGGTGTGATCGCGCTGTCGATGCAGGACGGCACCTTGCACCGATTCCGCGCGCATCAGACCATTCTCGCCACCGGCGGCTACGGCCGCGCCTATTTTTCCTGCACGAGCGCGCATATCTGCACCGGCGACGGCAACGCCATGGTCCTGCGCGCCGGCCTCCCGCTGCAGGACATGGAGTTCGTGCAGTTCCACCCGACAGGGGTCTATGGCGCCGGGGTGCTGATCACCGAGGGCGCGCGCGGCGAAGGCGGTTACTTACGCAATTCGTCGGGTGAGAAATTCATGGAGCGCTATGCGCCCTCGGCCAAGGACCTCGCCTCGCGCGACGTTGTCTCGCGTGCCATCACCATCGAGATCAGGGAAGGCCGCGGGCATGGGGCCGACAAGGATTACATGCATCTACATCTGGATCACCTGCCGCACCACATCATTCATGAGCGGCTACCCGGCATCACCGAGCTCGCGCGTATCTTCGCCGGCGTCGACGTACGGGAGAAGCCGATCCCCATCATCCCGACCTGCCACTACAATATGGGAGGCATACCCACCAATATGCGCGGCGAAGTGATCTCACCCCGCAATGGCGATCCGGATGCGACCGTGCCGGGCCTGATGGCGCTCGGCGAGGCGTCTTGCGTCTCGGTGCACGGCGCCAACCGGCTAGGCTCCAATTCACTGATCGACTTGGTCGTGTTCGGCCGCGCCGCCGCGCATCGCTGCGCCGAGTTGATCCAGAAGGACGGCGCCATTCCCGAACTACCCAAGGGCGCAGGCGACGAGGCCGTCGCTCGGCTCGACCGCTTCCGCTACGCCGATGGCGGAACGCCCACCGCCGAGCTCAGAATGCGTATGCAGAAGACCATGCAGCGCGATTGCGCCGTGTTCCGAACCAAGGATGTGCTGCAGGAGGGCGTGAAGGCGATCAAGGGCGTGTGGGACGACGCCGCCGACATTCGCGTGACCGACCGCTCGCTGATCTGGAACACCGACCTGATCGAGACGTTCGAATTCGACAATCTCATTGCACAGGCCGCCGTTACTGTGCAGGGTGCGCTCGCCCGCGAGGAGAGCCGCGGTGCGCATGCCCGCGAAGATTTCCCCAAGCGCGACGACGCGAACTGGATGAAGCACACGCTCTCATGGGCCGACTACGGCACGCATAAGGTCACGCTCGATTACCGCCCGGTGCACTCCTTCACGCTCTCGAACGAGGTCGCTTATATCCAGCCGAAAGAGCGGGTGTATTAGCTCAAGCCGCGGGCTTGAGCAGCTTGCCGACCACGGCCTTCACCTGCGCGAAATCGAACGGCTTGTTCAGCAGGACCGGATCGGCGAAACCCGACGTCTTATCGACCCCGCTGTCGCCGGTTGCGAAGGCGAAGGGAATGCCTCTGAGCTTGAGCGTGTTGGCGACGGAGAAGGAATTCTGCCCGCCCAAATTGACGTCGAGGATCGCCGCATCGAACTCAGCCTTGCTGGCGAGATCGAGGCCGTGCTCAAGCGACCGGGCGGGGCCCACGACCTCGCAGCCGAGTTCGTTGAGCCAGTCCTCCATCAGCATCGAGATCAGCGGTTCGTCGTCGAGGACAAGGATACGCGGCACCTGCTTGAGTCCCCATAAACTGCTTGCGCGGGCAGTCGCATCCTGCACAGTCTATCGACGCGCCACAAGCCGCGCCAGTGCTTGAATCCGCTTATCTTTTCCAGGGGTTGCTCCCATCTCGCCCGCCCGCGCTTCGAGAGCCGACCGGTTGCTGCGGAACGCCAAGATTGTCATTCCGGCGGGCTTTCTGCTCGTGCTGGCCGCGGTAATTGCCGTCGTGATCGGACTGATCCGCTCGCGCGAGGCCGACATGATGGTGGTGCACACTTTGGAGGTGCAGCAAGGCGCGCAAGGGGTGCTGATCAAGATCCGCGATGCAGAGACTGCCAAGCGCAGCTATCTCCTCACCGGCGACTCCGACTACATGCAGTTCTTCGCCGAGTCCATGCAGGCCATTCCGGCCGAATACCAAAAGCTGCACGCGCTAGTTTCCGATAATCCCGATCAACAGAAGCGGGTCGGCGAGCTTAGAACGCTGGTCGAGGCCAAAAGCGAAGAGCTGAAAAGGACCCACGCGCTGATCCAGGAAGGGCGCCGCGACGAAGCGCTCATCATCTTTAATTCGGGCGAAAGCCGCAAACTGATCACCGATATCCGCGACAAGGTTACTAACATCCTCCATGCCGAGCGCAAGTTGCTTGAGGAGCGGCAGGCCGTCGCCGCGCGCGATCGCTTGGTGCTCGCCGCGCTGGTCGGGTTCGCTCTGCTCGCCGCCGTGCTGCTTGCCGCTATTCTCGCGGCCTCGACCTTACGCGCGATGAGCGGGCTCCTGGCCCGGACTAAGGAACTCGAAGAGGAGTCGAAGCTGCGCCACGAGGCCGAGTCGACACTGCGCCAAGCACAGAAGATGGAGGCCGTCGGCCAGCTCACCGGTGGCATCGCCCACGACTTCAACAATCTGCTCACCATCATTATCGGCAATCTTGACACCATGCGGCGGCAAATCACCGCCGCAGCCAATCCAGGCGACCTGCAAACATTGATCGGCAAGATGAACAAGCCGCTCGACTCGGCCATGCAGGGAGCGCGCAACGCAGCACAGCTGACCCAGAGATTGCTTGCCTTCTCACGCCGCCAGACGCTGGAACCGGCCCGCATCGACATGAACCGCCTCATTGTCGGCATGCTCGATCTCTTGCGCCGCACGATCGGTGAGGAGATTAGCATCGAGACGGTGCTTGCAGCGGGCCTGTGGCCGGTCCATGCCGACCCGCATCAGCTTGAGAATTCGCTGCTCAACCTCGCGCTGAACGCCAAAGACGCCATGCCGGAAGGCGGCTGCCTCACCATCGAGACCGCCAACACCTATCTCGACGAAGCCTATGTCCGCCGCTTCGGCGACGTCGCCGCCGGTCAATATGCGGTGCTCTGCGTGACCGACACGGGCACCGGAATCCCCAAAGACGTGCTCGATCAGGTGTTTGAGCCCTTCTTCACCACCAAGTCGCACGGCGAGGGCTCCGGGCTCGGCCTTGCCATGGTGCATGGCTTCGTCAAGCAGTCCGGCGGCCATGTGCGCATCTATAGCGAAGAGGGCCAAGGTACGACCGTGAAGACCTACCTGCCGCGCATGACGCAGGCCGAGGAGGTCCGCGCCGTCCCCGCCGGCAAGATGGACGACGGCACCCCGATGCCCCGCGCGAAGCCCAGCGAGGTCATCCTGCTGGTCGAGGACAACGACGGGGTGCGCAGCTACGCCAAGGACGTGTTGGAGGAGCTGGGCTATTGGGTGGTTGAAGCTGCCAATGCCGAGCAGGCGATGCGGTTAGTCGCCAAGAAGCCCCGCATCGATATCCTGTTCACCGACGTGGTCCTGCCGGGGGCGTCCGGCCGTGAGCTTGCCGACCGGATCAAGCAGCTTTATCCGCATTTGCCGGTTCTGTTCACCACCGGCTATACGCGCAACGCCATCGTGCATCAGGGACGTCTCGATGCCGGCGTGCAACTGCTGAACAAGCCCTATACGCAGCAGGACCTGGCGCGCAAAATACGTGATCTGCTCGACGCGTGACCTTAAGCAGGCTTGCCCGCTTCGCCGCCCCCCGCTACCTATGGCGGTGAGAGGTTGAGCCATGGTCCAATTCACGCTGCCCAAGAACTCGAAGGTCGGGAAAGGCAAGGCCTGGAATCCGCCGCCGGAAGGCGCGCCTAAGGCTCGCTGGCGAGAATACCGCATCTACCGCTTCGACCCGGACACCGGCGACAACCCGCGCCTCGACACCTATTGGGTCGACATGGAGGAATGCGGCCCGATGGTTCTCGACGCGCTGCTCTGGATCAAGAACAAGATCGATCCGACCCTGACCTTCCGACGCTCATGCCGCGAAGGCGTATGCGGGTCCTGCTCGATGAACATCGCCGGCACCAACACGTTGGCCTGCACCATGCATGCCGACGACGCCAAGGGCGCGATCGCCATCTATCCTTTGCCGCATATGCCGGTGATTAAGGATTTGGTGCCGGACATGACGCAGTTTTTTGCCCAACTCCGCGCCATCGAGCCCTGGCTCAAGACCGACTCCCCCACGCCGCAAACGGAATGGCGCCAATCCCACGAGGAGCGCGCCAAGCTGGACGGCCTCTATGAATGCATTCTCTGCGCCTGCTGCTCGACCGCCTGCCCGTCTTATTGGTGGAACGGCGACCGCTATCTCGGCCCCGCGGTCTTGCTGCAGGCAAACCGCTGGGTCGAGGACTCTCGCGACGAGCGGACCGGCGAGCGGCTCGACGATCTGGAAGACCCCTTCCGGCTCTATCGCTGCCACACCATTCTCAATTGCACCAAGACCTGTCCCAAGGGGCTGAACCCAGCGGCGGCCATCGCCTCGCTCAAACGCAAAATGGTCGAGCGCGCGGAATGATCGACCATCTGGGCATGCCGGTGAGCAACATCGCCAGCGCCACGTCGTTCTACTTGAAGGCGCTCGCGCCGCTCGGCTACGGCATCGTCATGGAAGTGTCTGCGGCCGAGACGGGCCACGGCGCGGCGGTCGGCTTCGGACCACCCGGCAAAGCGCAGGACTTCCAAAGCGGCAAGCCGTCCTTCTGGATCGGCGAAGAGGAGCGCCTGGCCGGGCATACCCACGTCGCCTTCGTCGCCTCCTCGCGCGATGCGGTCGACGCCTTCTATCGCGCGGCGCTCGCCGCGGGCGGCAAGGACAACGGCAAGCCCGGCCTGAGGCCGCATTATCACGCCAATTATTACGGGGCCTTCGTGCTCGATCCGGACGGCAACAATATCGAGGCTGTCTGCCACGCTCCCGCTTGAGCCGGCGCTGCTAGCGCGCGCAGTTGGGCAGCGAGAAGCTGCAGGTCGGAATCTGCTTGTTGCGCAGCGCCTCCCGCTTCTTCGGGTCTTTCTCTTTCTGCCAGTCGTAAGGGCTCCTCACGTCCTTATGCGCGAAGCTCACGCGCACCAGCCGGCCGCTCTCGAATACGAGGCTTGCTGTGCAGCTCCAGCCCTTGCCGCCCTTCTTCTTGTCCTTGCCGATAAAGGCGCTCAAGGCGTCCTTGGTCTTCTCGCCCTTCTTCTTCTCACCTGGTGCGGCGGGCACCGGGCCTGCGCCCGAATAATGATAGGTGAGGGTTTCGCCGTTGGCGCCGCGCTTGTACTTTCCGTGCGGCTCGCCGGCGCAGGCGACGATCTCCTCTTTGCTCATGCCGAGATAGGGCCTGGCCGGATCGGCGGCGTAGGCGGAGGAGAGGCTCAAACACAAACCTATACCTACCGCCATGAGCGCGGCGGCAAGTCCGACCCAGAAGCGGCGGCTTCCACGTATCGGCTCGGGGTTACGCTGCATGACTTAGCTCGTCGCCCCGAATTCCGGCACCATCAAGGCGCCGCCCAGCGCCCGGGAACCGACATGTAGGCTTGGCCGTTGCACTTCTAGCGAAAGGCCTAGCCAAGGAGGCTTTCCCATGAAATCCACCAATTTCAATACCATGCGGCACGGTGCTTTGGCGCTGACCCTGCTCGTCGGCGGCGCACTGATCTCGCAAGCCGCGAGCGCAGGTTCGCTGCATGATCGCGGCGATTTCGGCGGCACCTGGATCTACATCGCTCCGAGCGACCATGACCATTGGCGTTATGCTGAACGCTATCATTACGGCGAGCCTGTTTATGTCGCGCCCCACTACGCTTACGGGCCCGGCTATTACGAGCCCGAGCCGTATGGCCCCCCGGTCTATTATGGTGACGGTCCGGGCATCGCCTTGGTGGCGCCCGGCGTCGGCGTATCGCTCGGCATCGATTAGCGCTGATTTGCGACTATGCGGATTTTCGGCCGAACGGCGCCGCCGATCATGCGGAGCTACTCGCCGAGCTTGCCGGCGGCCTTCGGCACCACGGTCCAGCCGCGCGCGGCAAGTTGTGACGCCGCCCGCTCGCTGGCGCGGCCCGTGATCCAGATTTGCCCGCCGCCTGCCCCCGACACCAAGCTTTCCAGCGGAGGCGACCAATAGAGATAGTCGACCGGCAGGATGCTGACCGTTCCCTTGCTGGTTTGCAGCATGGGGGCCGCGCCGACCCGCGCGAAGCCGCTCACCTTGGCAACCTTCTTGTTGTAGGCGGCGATCAACTCGGCCTGCCGCCGGTAGAAGTACCCCATCTCGATGCTTCGCGCGCCGGCCGCACCCTCGATGAAGATCTCGCGACCGGAGGTAGCGCCGAGATCGGCGAGCGCGGCGACTATGACCGCCTTATCGGTCGGCGACAGATTGGGATTGCCATAGAAGGCATCCGTCGCCGACGGCGAGACTCCCATCCCGGCAAGCAGCCGGCGCCCTTCTTTCTCCAGTTGTCCGGCCGTCTTGTCGCGCAGTGCAAGTCGCAAGGTGCGGCTGGTACCGCCGACGCTGATGGCGATGCCGGCGCCACCGGTAACGAAGGCTAGCCCCGCATTGGTGGTGGTCTCGCCAATGGCATTGGCGGTGGCGAGCCGCGTCAACTCGGCGTCGAGCGGCTGAAAGCTGGTATTGGGATCCACGCCGAAATCGTAAGCGAGCTTGCGCCGCGCCGTGGCGCCGCCGGTCAGCGAGGGAATCAGCTTCTCCTTCTTGGGGTCGGTCGCCCCCATCGAGGCATCCACGCTGCCGAACAAATTGCCCACGCCCTTGACCGTGTCGCCCAGCGTCTTGCCCGGCGTGGTGACGAGGTCCTTGGCGGTGGCGAGCGGCTTCAGCACGGTGCGGCCCGCGGCATTGACCAGCGTGCCCGCGCTGTCGATTTGCTCGAGCGCCGCAGTCGCCTCCATCTCGCGCGCCCGCACCCGCAGCAGGTCGACGCCCTTGATGGTGAAAGGCCCCCATTTGCTGTCGACCGTGAATACATCCTGGAAGTTGTCGAGACCGACGGAACTGCCCACCGTGTAATTGGGGTTGTTCAGCAGTTTGGGCGGGAGCACCTGGCTCGCCGGGAAGCTTGGCGGCTGCTCGTATTGGCCGGCCGCGGGCTGCACGATGAGCCCCGAAAGCAAGAGCCCCGCAAGCGCAAATCCGCGACCGGGACGCCCATGCAAACTGCTCACCGGCAAGACCCCCACGCGAATGCGACCCTCGGCCCAGGGCCCGATCCTAGCGCCAAAGCTGGGTGCCGAGAAAGGGGCCTATTTGAATATCGCGAAATAGATCACGTAGAGCCAGCTGAAAAAACCGTGGATGATCGCCCACAGGATCGACTGGTTGGTCACATAGGAAATGGCGATCGCCAGCGCGGTGCCGAAGCTGATGCCGTATTTGGCGCCTTCCATGCCGTAATTCATGTTTGCCCTCCTCGTGGCGCAGGCGAATCCCTTGCGCTTTCGTGGACTATAGGGCGAAAACAGTTGCGCGCATCCGGCGCGCAGTGAGGTGATGCCATGAAGCTCAGATTCGCCGTCGTCGGCCTACTGCTCGGCGTGTTGGCGGGCGGAAGCCTGCTGTTCGCACGAGAGCCGAACGGGCAAAGCGCCATCATTGCGCGGCCGCTCATCGCCCAGGCGTTGGCCGGCGAGCCGGACAAAGAGGTCAACGTGCAGGTCTATACTTTCGCACCGGGCGCGGTGCTGCCCTGGCACATTCACCCTGACGCCCATGAGATCGCCTATGTGCTCGAAGGCGATTTCACCTTCGAGCTTGCCGGAAAGGCACCGACCAAGCTTAGGGCCGGTGAGGCCGACTATCTGCCGCCCAATGTGGTACATCGCGGCAGGAACGAAGGCGACCAACCGGTGAAGCTGTTCGTCGTGCGCATCAAGCCGAAGGACAAGCCGCTCGTCGAGGAGGTGCCGCCTCCGCAATGACTGCCGATCAATGCGTGCGGGGCTTGCGCCACAGCGTGTAGAGCCCGACACCCCAGGCCGCGATTGCGACCAGCCAATTGAACCGATTGACGCGCCCGTTGAGCATCATACCGAGATCGACGGCGGTGAAGCTGCCGAGCACCGCGAGCGCCGTATAGAAGGCTGCCAAGGCGAGCACGAAGGGGAGCGCATAGCGCGGACGGAAGAAGCCGAAAAAGGTGCCGGCGACCCCCCAGGCGAGATTGACCGTGGCGAGGATGGGATCGATGCGGAAGCCGAGCGCGAAGCTCTCCGGATCGGTGTCGAAGCCGTAATAGGCATAGGCCAGGAGAAGCAGCGCGCCCTGCGCCAGGAGATAGATACTGCAGCGCGCCGCCCACACCACCAGCGGCCACATGGCCTGCTCGGCGGGATCGCTCGTAGACTGATGCTCAGCCATGGCGTCCGCCCCTTTGCCCCGAGAAAGCCTGGTCGAAAGCTTAGCCGATCGGCCCCAGTCGGGTCTATGTGGGGGCTAGCGCCTTGCGCGAAGGCCGGATTGCATTTAACCAACCCACTCGCGGAACGCGGCCCGCTCGCGCAGCAACCGGGCGGCCTAACGGAAGGGGATGTTCATGGCGCGTAATCGTATTGCGCTGGTCGGCGCGGGCCAGATCGGCGGCACCTTGGCCCATCTTGCCGGCATCAGGGAACTTGGCGAAATCGTGCTGTTCGACGTGGTCGACGGCGTGCCGCAAGGCAAGGCGCTCGACCTGTCTCAATCGTCCCCCGTCGAGGGCTATGTGCCCAAGATGAAGGGAACCAATGAATATGCCGAGCTCAAGGACGCCGATGTGGTGATCGTCACCGCCGGCGTGCCGCGCAAACCTGGCATGAGCCGCGATGACCTGTTGGAGATCAATCTGAAAGTCATGGAGCAGGTCGGCGCGGGCCTGCGCAAATATGCGCCGGAGGCCTTCGTCATCTGCGTCACCAACCCGCTCGACGCCATGGTCTGGGCGCTGCAGAAGACGAGCGGGCTGCCGCGCAACAAGGTGGTCGGCATGGCCGGCGTGCTTGATGCGGCGCGCTTCCGTTTCTTCCTCTCGCAGGAATTCGACGTGAGCCCCGAGGACATCCACACGATGGTGATGGGCGGCCACGGCGACACCATGGTGCCGCTGATCCGCTATTCCTCGGTTGCTGGCATCCCCCTCGCCGACCTCGTCAAGATGCGCTGGATCACCCAGAAGCGGCTCGACGATATCGTCCAGCGTACCCGCGACGGTGGCGCCGAGATCGTCGGCTTGCTGAAGACAGGCTCTGCCTTCTACGCCCCGGCCGCCGCCGCGCTCGAAATGGCGGAGTCCTATCTCAAGAACCAGAAGCGGGTGCTCCCCTGCGCCGCCTATCTGAACGGCGAGTACGGGGTGAAGGGCCTCTACGCGGGCGTTCCGATCATCATTGGCGCCAAGGGCGTCGAGCGCGTGATCGAGCTCGACCTGACTTCGGCCGAGAAGGATGCCTTCATGCATTCGGTGGAGTCGGTCCGCGCGCTCGTGGAGCTATGCCAGAGGATCGCCCCGAGCCTCGCCACCGCTTAGAGTCCTAACGCTGATGAATATCCACGAATATCAGGCCAAAGACTTGCTGCGTGCCTATGGCGCGCCGGTGACGCAGGGCCATGTCGCGGAAACCCCGCAACAGGCTGCCGCCCATGCCCAGGCTCTCGGCGGCCAGACCTTCGTAGTGAAGGCGCAAGTCCATGCCGGCGGCCGCGGCAAGGGCGGCGGCATCAAGCTGGTTAAGACGCTGCAAGAACTCCACACCGAGGCAGACCGCATGCTGGGCAAGCCGCTGGTCACGCCGCAGACCGGCCCTAAAGGCAGGCTGGTGCGCCGAGTCTATGTGGTCAAGGACGCGACCATCGCGCGGGAGCTCTACCTCTCGCTCCTGGTCGATCGCACCACCGGCCGGGTAGCCTTTGTCGCCTCGACCGAAGGCGGCGTCGATATCGAGGCGGTCGCCGCCAATACGCCGGAGAAGATCGTCACGCTCGCCGTCGATCCAGCCACTGGCATCAGCGACTTCCATGGCCGCGTGATCGCGTCCGCGCTGAAGCTTGAAGGCCCACTCGCCAAACAATGCGGCGCGCTCGTCAAGTCGCTCTATCGGCTGTTCGTCGAGAAGGATGCGAGCCTAGTCGAGATCAATCCGCTGGTCGTGACGAAGGAGGGCACTCTTCTCTGCCTCGACGCCAAGATCGGCTTCGACGACAACGCTCTGTTCCGTCACAAGGACATCGCGGACTTGCGCGACATTCACGAGGAGGACCCCGCCGAGGTCGAGGCGTCCAATCTCGGCCTGTCCTATGTGAAGCTCGACGGCTCGATCGGCTGCATGGTCAATGGCGCAGGTCTTGCCATGGCCACGATGGACATCATCAAGCTCTATGGTGGCGAGCCCGCCAATTTCCTCGATGTCGGCGGCGGCGCCGACAAAAAGAGAGTGACAGAGGCTTTCAAGATCATCCTCTCCGACCCGCATGTGAAAGCGATCATGGTGAACATCTTCGGCGGTATCATGCGCTGCGACGTCATTGCCGAGGGCGTGATCGCCGCCGCGCGTGAGATGCACATCGCCGTGCCGCTGGTGGTCCGCCTCGAAGGCACCAATGTCGAGCGCGGCAAGGCCCTGCTTCGGGATTCGGGTCTCGCCATCATCCCAGCCGACGACCTCGACGACGCCGCCAAGAAGGCAGTCGCGGCGATCAAAACCGCGGCTTGAAAGTTGCAAGGCAAGCAGATCGTCCCATGTCAGTCCTCGTCGATAAGAACACGCGCGTCATCTGTCAGGGCTTCACCGGCGCGCAAGGCAGCTTCCACTCCGAGCAGGCCATCGCCTACGGCACACGCATGGTGGGCGGCGTCACGCCCGGCAAGGGCGGTACTACCCATCTCGGCTTGCCGGTCTTCGACACCGTCAAACAAGCGGTGAACGCCACCGGCGCCGATGCGAGTGCGGTTTACGTTCCGCCGGCCTTTGCCGCCGACGCCATCCTGGAGGCGATCGATGCCGGCGTGCCGCTCGTAGTATGCATCACCGAGGGCGTGCCAGTGCTCGACATGGTCAAGGTGAAGCGCGCGCTTGACGGCTCGGAAACGCGGCTGATCGGCCCGAACTGCCCCGGCATCATCACGCCCAGCCAGTGCAAGGTCGGCATCATGCCGGGCCATATCCACCGGCAAGGCAAGGTAGGCATCGTCTCCCGGTCGGGCACCCTTACCTACGAGGCCGTGGCGCAGACCACTGCCGTCGGGCTCGGCCAGTCGACTTGCATCGGCATTGGCGGCGACCCCGTCAACGGCACCAACTTCGTCGACGCGCTGTCGCTATTCCTCGCCGACGATCAGACCGAAGCCATCATCATGATCGGCGAGATCGGCGGCAGCGCCGAAGAGGACGGCGCCGAGTTTCTGGTGAAGGCCGGCAATCCGAAGCCCGTGGTCGGTTTCGTCGCCGGCTCCACCGCCCCGCCCGGCCGGCGCATGGGCCACGCGGGCGCCGTCATCTCAGGCGGCAAAGGCGACGCAAAGCACAAAATTGAGGCAATGCGAGAGGCCGGAATTGTTGTGGCGAACTCGCCTGCCGCCCTTGGAACGACCCTTGCACAATTATTACATCAGCGGTGAGAGGGCGCCCAAAGCTCGCCTTGTTTGCCCTTCAGGCCGGTAGCCCACAACGCCGGCGGGGTTGATCCGATGACACGACATGAATTGAACGAGGTGTTTCTTCGCACATCGTTCTTGCAGGGCGCGAACGCGACCTATCTCGCGGAGCTGCATGCCCGCTACGAAGAGAACCCGGCCTCGCTCGATCCCGAATGGCAGGCCTTCTTCGCCAGCCTCGGCGACAACAAGGACGACATTCTCGCTGAGGCCCGCGGCCCCTCCTGGGCTCCGTCGCGTGGCGGAGCGGCTCTCGCGGCACCTCCGCCAGGCTCCCTCACCGAGCAGCAGGCGCTGGCCGCCGCGCGCGACACGCTCGCCGCCCGGATGCTGATCCGCAACTACCGCACCCGCGGGCACCTCGCCGCCAAGCTCGACCCCCTCGACCTCGTCACCCGCCGCGAGCACCCGGAGCTCAAGCCCAAGACCTATGGCTTCACCAAGGCCGATTACGACCGCCCGATCTATATCGGCGGCGTCTTCGGGCTGGAGTTCGCGACGTTGCGCGAGATCCTCGGCATCCTGAAGCACACCTACGCCGGCCATATCGGCGTCGAATTCATGCATATCTCCGACCCCGAGCAGCGTGCCTGGATCCAGGACCGCATCGAAGGCCGGGAGATCGAGTTCACAGCGAAGGGCAAGACGGCGATCCTGAAGAAGCTGATCGAGGCGGAGACCTTCGAGCGCTTCCTCAACGTGAAATATACCGGCACCAAGCGCTTCGGGCTGGACGGGGGTGAGTCGATGGTGCCCGCGCTCGAGCAGATCATCAAGCGGGGTGGCCAGCTCGGCGTAAACGAGATCGTTATCGGCATGCCGCACCGCGGGCGCTTGAACGTGCTTGCCAATGTGATGGCCAAGCCGTATCGGGCGATCTTCAACGAGTTCAGAGGCGGTTCGGCCCAGCCCGACGATGTCGAGGGTTCGGGCGACGTGAAATATCATCTCGGCGCCTCCTCCGACCGCGAGTTCGATCAGAACCGTGTGCATCTGTCGCTGACCGCCAACCCATCGCATCTCGAATTTGTCGATCCCGTCGTACTCGGCAAGGTGCGCGCCAAGCAGGACCAGAGCAACGACAGCGAACGCGAGGAAGTGCTGCCGCTTCTCCTGCATGGCGATGCGGCCTTCGCCGGCCAGGGGGTCGTCGCTGAATGTCTGGGCCTTTCCGGCTTGCGCGGCCACCGAACCGGCGGCTCGCTGCATTTCATCGTCAACAACCAGATCGGCTTCACCACGGCGCCGCGTTTCTCACGGTCCTCGCCCTATCCCTCCGACCTGGCCAAGATGATCGACGCACCGATCTTCCACGTGAACGGCGACGATCCCGAGGCGGTCGTGCATGTCGCCAAGATCGCCATCGAGTTCCGCCAACGCTTCCGCAAACCTGTCGTGATCGACATGTTTTGCTACCGCCGCCACGGCCACAACGAAGCCGACGAGCCGGCCTTCACCCAGCCACTGATGTATCAGCGCATCGCCAAGCATCCGAGCGTGGTCGAAGTCTATTCCGGCCGGCTGGTCCAAGAGGGCTTGCTCTCGCGCGCCGAGGTCGACCGCTTGCAGGCGGAATTCCGAGCCTATCTCGAGGAGGAGTTCGCGGCTGGCGAGGCCTATCGCCCCAATCGCGCCGATTGGCTCGACGGCAAGTGGTCGGGCATCGGCCATGCCGATGAAGGCGCCCGCCGCGGCGTGACCGGGGTCGATCTCGATCTGCTCAAGGAGGTCGGCCGCAAGATCACGTCCTTCCCGAAGAGCTTCAGTCCGCATAAGACCATCGTCCGCATCCTGGCGGCCCGCCGCAAGACGATTGACGAAGGTAAAGGCATCGACTGGGCCACCGCCGAGGCGCTCGCTTTCGGAACCCTCGTCGTCGAAGGCTATCGGGTGCGGCTCTCCGGGCAGGATTCGGAGCGCGGCACCTTCTCACACCGCCACGCCGTGCTGATGGACCAGGTGAACGAGAAGAAGTACACGCCGCTCAAGCACATCTCCAAGGCCCAGGCGCCGTTCGAAGTGATCAACTCCATGCTGTCGGAGGAGGCCGTGCTCGGCTTCGAATATGGCTATAGCCTGGCTGAGCCGAACGCGCTGGTGTTGTGGGAGGCGCAGTTCGGCGACTTCGCCAACGGCGCCCAGGTCATCGTCGACCAGTTCATCTCCTCCGGCGAACGGAAATGGCTGCGCATGTCGGGCCTCGTGCTGCTGCTGCCGCACGGCTATGAGGGCCAGGGCCCGGAGCACTCCTCGGCGCGGCTCGAGCGCTACCTCCAGCTCTGTGCCGAGGACAATTGGCAGATCGCCAATTGCACCACACCCGCCAATTATTTCCACATTTTGCGGCGCCAGCTGCACCGCCAGTTCCGCAAGCCGCTGGCGCTTATGACGCCGAAGTCGTTGCTCCGTCACAAGCGCGTGGTATCGAGTTTGGCGCAGTTCGGCCCGGATTCGACCTTCCATCGCCTATTGTGGGACGACGCGCAGTTCCTGCCGGACCAAGCCATCAAGCTCGTTCCGGACGACAAGATCAGGCGCGTGGTGCTTTGCTCCGGCAAGGTTTATTACGATCTCTATGAGGAGCGCGAGCAGCGCGGTATCGACGATGTTTATCTCCTGCGCGTCGAGCAACTTTACCCCTTCCCCGCGCGCGCGCTCATTCAGGAACTCGGCCGCTTCAAGGAGGCGGAAATGGTGTGGTGCCAGGAGGAGCCGAAGAATATGGGCGCTTGGACCTTCATCGAGCCCAACCTCGAATGGGTGCTCGACCATATCGCCGCCGAGCACCGGCGCCCGCGCTATGTCGGGCGCCCAAGCTCGGCCGCAACGGCAACCGGCTTGATGACCAAGCATATACGCGAGCTGAAGGCGTTCCTCGACGAAGCGCTGGCCTAGACGGAGAGCAAAGGCGATGGCCACTGAGATCCGGGTGCCGACTTTGGGGGAATCCGTCGTCGAGGCGACGGTCGGCCAGTGGTTCAAACAGGCGGGCGAGGCGGTCAACGCCGACGAGCCGCTGGTCGAGCTCGAGACGGACAAGGTGACCGTGGAGGTGCCTGCGCCTGCTTCCGGCGTGCTGTCGGAAATCGTGGTCAAGCCCGGCGAGACGGTCGCCGTCGGCGCCCTGCTCGGCGCCATCAGCGAGGGCGAGGGCACGGCCAGACCGACAAGCGCAAAGCTTGAGCCTGCGGCCGAGCCGGCCATGACCGGGGCGGAGGCGGTCTCTGACGCGCCGGCTTTGCGCGCCCCCGAGGCGCTCCCGATCGAAGCCAAGCCTTTGGAGCGCGAGCCGCATCGCCGCGAGGAGGTGAGTAGCGAGGAAATGCCGCCTTCGCCTGCCGCGCGCAAGTTGATCGCCGAAGCCGGGCTCGTCGCCCAGGACGTCACCGGCTCAGGCCGGCGCAGCCAAGTGCTGAAGCACGACGTGCTAGGCACGGTTGAGCGCGCCGTCGAGACACTGCTGGACAAGGAGCGCAAGCCCAAGGCACCGCCTCAGCCTCGCGCGCCCGTCACACCCGCCGACGCTTCGCGCGAAGAGCGGGTACGCATGACGCGGCTCCGCCAGACCATCGCCAAGCGGCTGAAGGAGGCGCAAGACACCGCTGCCATGCTCACCACGTTCAACGACGTGGATATGAGCGCCGTCATGCAACTCAGGAAGGACTACCGCGAGGCCTTCGAGCAGAAGCACGGCGTCAAGCTCGGCTTCATGGGCTTCTTCGTCAAGGCCGCGGTGGCGGCGCTGAAGGACATTCCCGCGGTCAATGCCGAGATCGACGGCGAGGACATCGTCTTCAAGAACTACTACCAGATCGGCGTCGCCGTCGGCACTGATCGCGGCCTCGTCGTGCCGGTACTACGCGACGCCGACCGCATGAGCCTCGCCGAGATCGAGGCGGCAATCGCCGATTTCGGCGCGCGCGCGCGCGCCGGCAAGCTTTCACTGGAGGAGATGCAAGGCGGCACCTTCACCATTTCCAATGGCGGCATCTACGGCTCGCTGCTTTCGACGCCCATTCTCAACGCGCCGCAATCCGGCATTCTCGGCATGCACCGGATCGAGGAACGCGCCGTGGTGCGCGACGGCCAGATCGTGGCGCGGCCGATGATGTATCTCGCGCTGTCCTACGACCACCGCCTGGTCGACGGCAAAGAGGCCGTCACCTTCCTCGTCCATCTCAAGGAATCGCTCGAGGACCCGAAGCGCCTCGTCCTCGATCTGTGATGCCATTTCTGCTAAGGCAGACATTGGTTCGGCGTCACTGCCGGGCTGATGGACTAGAGTTGCTTAGGTAGATATGGCTGAGTACGACCTCATCATCATCGGTACGGGGCCCGGCGGCTATGTCTGCGCCATCCGAGCGGCGCAACTCGGCATGAAGGTCGCCGTGGTGGAGAAGCGTGCCACCCATGGTGGGACCTGCCTCAATGTCGGCTGCATCCCGTCCAAGGCCATGTTGCATGCCAGCGAGGCTTACGCCGAGGCGGGCCACGGTTTCGCCGCCATGGGAATCAAGGTCAAACCTGAGCTCGATCTTGCCGCCATGCTCGCCTTCAAGGACCAGGGCGTGAAGGGCAATGTCGACGGCGTCGCCTTCCTCCTGAACAAGAACAAGATCGATCATTTCCACGGCACCGGGCGCATCCTTGGGCCGAGCAGGATCGAGGTGACCTTCATCAACGGCGAGAAGCAGGTGGTGGAGACCAAGGCCATCGCCATTGCCACGGGCTCGGAGGTGGCAAGCCTGCCCGGCATCGCCGTTGACGAGAAGCGCATCGTCTCTTCGACCGGTGCGCTGTCCCTACCCGAGGTGCCGAAGCGCATGGTGGTGATTGGCGCGGGCTATATCGGGCTCGAGCTCGGCTCTGTGTGGTCCAGGCTCGGCTCGGAGGTCACCGTGGTAGAGATGTTGGACCGCGTGGCTCCGGGCCTCGACGCCGAAATCGCCAAGCAGATCCAACGCACACTTGCGAAACAGGGGCTCGCCTTCAAGCTCGGCACCAAGGTCGTCAGCGTCGACAGCAAGGGCAAGAACCTCAAGCTCACGCTCGAACCGGCCAAGGGCGGCAAAAGCGACACTCTCGAATGCGACATCGTGCTGGTCGCCGTCGGCCGCATGCCCAACACGCAAGGCCTCGGCCTCGCCGAGGCTGGCATCAAATGCGACAATCGCGGCCGCATCGTCGTCGATGAGAAATTCGTGACCAGCGTGCCCGGCATCTATGCTATCGGCGATGTGATCAAAGGGCCGATGCTCGCGCATAAGGCCGAGGAGGAGGGCGTGGCGCTTGCCGAGATCCTCGGCGGCCAGGCGGGGCATGTGAATTACGACGTGATCCCGAGCGTGATTTATACCGCGCCGGAGGTCGCCTCGGTCGGCAAAAGCGAGGAAGAGCTGAAAGAAGCGGGCGTTGCTTACCGCGTCGGAAAGTTTCCGTTCACCGCCAATGGCCGCGCCAAAGTCAACCGTACCACGGAGGGCTTCGTCAAGATTCTCGCCGAGGAAGCGACCGACCGCGTATTAGGCGTGCATATCCTTGGCGCCGATGCCGGCACCATGATCGCCGAGGCTGCGGTGCTGATGGAGTTCGGCGGCTCGGCCGAGGATCTGGCGCGCACCTGCCACGCGCACCCGACCCTCAACGAGGCGGTTAAGGAGGCGGCGCTCGCCGTCGCCAAGCGCCCGATCCATATGTGAATTCCTTAACTCATCATTGCCGGGCTTGACCCGGCAATCCATTCCCTGGCCTCGACCATGCGGAAACGAAACGGCCTGGATGCCCGGATCGAGTCCGGGCATGACGCCTTCAAGACTCGCGCGGTGTATCGGCAAGCACCGAGCCCACCAGCGCGGCAAAGCCTGCCAGCTCGACTAACGCGATGCTGGCTTGGCCCCACTCCCAGCGCGCGCGGTAATCGGTCCAATCGGAGGGCACCGGCCCGTTGATCCATTTCGCCAGCTCGACATTCACCGGATAGACCAGCACCCACCACAACGCCAAGGCCAGCGCGAAGAGGAGGGCCGCAGAAAGCGCAAGCTTGAACCCTGGCCTGTCATGCTCGCGCACGAAATAGGCATGGAGCCCGAGCGCGATCACCGTGGCAACGAAGACCAGTGCGCCGACCGTGCCGGACGCGGCGTAGAGCCCGCCCTGCACCGTGGAGCCGACCCAAAGATATTGGTCCCAGCCCAGGCGCAACGGGAGCTGCAGCAAATGGCAGAAGCCGAGCCCCAAGGTGAGCGCCGCGAGCATCACCGCGACAAAGCGCATCGTCCGCAGCAAGTTCATTCGGCCGGCCCTTCGCCTGGCTGCTCAAGCACGCGGAGGCGACGTACGGTGAGATCGTCGATCTCGACTTGGCGCAGCCGCGCCTTGCGGATCTCGAGCTTACCCACGGCCAGAGCGCCGATGGCCAGAGCGCCGACCGCCAGCGCGCCGATCGCCATCGAGCCCGCCGCCACAGTAGCCAGCGCGACTGGTCCCGACGCGGCGGCCGGGAGACCGACCGGCGGAAGCTTCAGCACTGGAAATTTCGCCGCAGTTGCACGGCGCTGCCCGCGCATCTGCTGCCGGCGCGGTCCCTAATCCCCCGCGAGAGCAGAGAGACAAAGCGCCCCAACGATCAATCCCAGTCCGCGCACATAGCCTCCGGTGAAAGGCCGTGTTCTACCACGATCCTAAGCAACGCACGAAGGGTCAGTGGGTGACTAATTCAAGGTGCAGCGCGAGCCCCATAGCAACGGTCATGAGCATCGCCAGCGCGTGGGCCCGGCAAGCACCGATCCGGCATCAGGCGCGGGGGTGGGCGCTGGTATACGCCTTGAGCAGATGCGCGCGGTCGACCTCGGTATAGCCCTGCGTGGTCGACAGGCTCGCATGTCCCAGCAGCTCTTGGATTGCGCGCAGATCCGCGCCGGCCCCCAGCAGATGCGTGGCGAAGGAATGGCGCAGCGCATGCGGCGTGGCCGTCTCGGGCAGGCCGAGCGCAACGCGGGCCCGTGCAATCCTGAGCTGGATGATACGGGGCGACAACTGCTTCCCCCGCACGCCGACAAAGAGGGGATCTTCGGACCCGAGTTGGAGCGGGCAGAGCTCTAGGTAGTGCTCGACCGCTTCGCGCACGAGAGGCAGCACGGGTACGACCCGCGTCTTGCTGCCCTTGCCCGTCACCCGCAACATGTCGCGGCCCTTGACGGGCGATTCTCTCCGCTTCAGCGAGAGCGCCTCGGAGATGCGCAAACCCGAGCCGTAGAGCAGCGCGAGCACGGCGGTATCGCGCGCCAGCACCCATTCCGGCATATCTTCACCGGCAATGTCGGCGCCGTCGACCAGCGCGGTCGCTTTCGGCGCGGTGAGTGGCTTCGGCACCGAATGCGGCAGCTTCGGCAGCGCCACCGCGCGGATAGCGTCGTTCTTGCCGTAGCCGCGCCGCTCGAGAAATTTGTAGAACATGCGGAGTGCGCTCAACGTCCGCGCCAGGCTGCGGCTGCCGACCCCCTCGGCGCGCCTCGCGGCGAGAAAGCCGCGCACATCGCGCGCCTGGAGCGCCAGCAGTTGCTTCATATCCGGTAGCCCGTTGAAATGGCCGGCCAGGAAAGCGAGGAACTGGGAGATGTCTCGTTGATAGGCTTCCGCCGTCTTGGCCGCGAGCTGCCGCTCCACGGTGAGATAAGTGAGCCAGTCCCCGGCCGCCTCGCGAACGAGCGCGCTGGCCTGATATCCCGGCGTTTTGGCCTCTTGCACCAAGCTAAAGACCCCCGATTTGGCTTGTGAACGGCGCGCTGCCGCGAGGCTACTATGGGCGCGTGAGTCGTTAAGTCCTGCTTAACCTAGCGAGCGACCCCTGGCCAAGGCAAAGACCAAGCCCCAACCGACAACGACTGCAGCGCTCGTGACAGTGCCGGTGCTGCTGCCGCTGGCTCTGCCCGCGCCTTACGACTATCTCGTCCCCGAGGGCATGGGGGCCCCGCCCGCGCCGGGCCAGTTCGTCGTCGCGCCGCTCGGCCCGGTCGAATATCTTGGCGTGGTCTGGCCACGCCCGGAAGGCGAGCAGCCGCCGGAGATCGAGCGCAAGAAGCTGCGCGAGATCGTCGAATTTGTGGGCGACGTGCCGCCTCTGCCGCGCGTCTCGCTCGACTTCGCTGATTGGGTGGCGCGCTACACGCTTTCCTCGCCCGGCATGGTTTTGCGCATGATGATGAGCGCCGGCCGCGCTTTCGACCCGCCAGCGCCACGCTACGGTGTCAGACTCGCAGGTTCTCCGCCCGCGCGCATGACGCCGGCGCGCGCCCGCGTGCTGGAGACGGCCGCGAACGGGCTGATCTGGGTGAAGTCGAGCCTTGCCGAGGCGGCGGGGGTCAGCCCCGGCGTCATCGACGGGCTGGTCGATGCTGGCGCGCTTATTGCCGAACCGCTTCCCGAATGGCACGCTATGCCGCTCGATGTTTTGCGTCCACGCGCCAAGCTCACCAAGGAGCAGGACCGGGCCGCGCGCGAACTTGTCGGGCATACCGTCGACGGCTTCAGCGTGACCCTGCTCGACGGCGTTACCGGCTCGGGCAAGACCGAAGTCTATTTCGAGGCGATAGCCGCGGCGCTGACCCGCGGGCAGCAGGTGCTGGTGCTGATGCCCGAGATCGCGCTGACCAGTCAGTTCATCACTCGCTGCGAGGAGCGCTTCGGCGCCCGCCCGGCCGAGTGGCATTCGGAGGTCTCTGCGTCGATGCGCGGACGCGTGTGGCGCGCGGTGGCCGAGAACAAGGCCAAACTTGTGGTCGGCGCGCGCTCGGCGCTATTCCTACCCTTCCCCGATCTGGGGCTGATCGTGGTCGATGAGGAGCACGACCCAAGCTACAAGCAAGAGGAGCGCGTTACCTATCAGGCGCGGGACATGGCGGTGGTGCGCGGCTCGCTCGGGGGTGCGCCGGTAGTGCTGAGCTCGGCCACGCCCTCGATCGAGAGCCTGGTCAACGCCGAGCAGGGCCGCTACCGCCACATCCGGCTCGGCATCCGCTACAAGGCGGCGGGGCTGCCGGCCATCTCGGCCATCGATATGCGCGCTAGCCCGCCGGAGCGCGGGCGCTGGCTGTCGCCCCTGCTGATCGAGACGGTTGGCGAGACCTTGGCGCGCGGCGAGCAGGCGCTTTTGTTTCTGAACCGCCGCGGCTATGCGCCGGTGACGCTCTGCCGCAAATGCGGATTTCGCTTCGAATGCCCGAACTGCTCGGCCTGGTTGGTCGAGCACAGGTTCCGCCGCAGGCTCGAATGCCACCATTGCGGTACGTTCATTCCGATCCCGGAAGAATGTCCCAATTGCGGAGCTGAACATTCGCTGGTTCCCTGCGGGCCCGGAGTCGAGCGCATCGCCGAGGAGACCGCCGAACGCTTCCCGAAAGCTCGCCGCGTGCTGTTGTCGAGCGACCTAACGCCGTCGATCAGCGATCTGCGAGAGACCTTGCGCGAGATCGAGGATCGCGAGGTCGATATCATCATCGGCACGCAGCTCGTCGCCAAGGGGCACCACTTCCCGGGGCTTGCACTGGTCGGCGTGGTCGACGGCGATCTCGGCCTGGCGCAGGCCGACCCGCGCGCCGCCGAACGCACCTTCCAGTTGCTCAATCAGGTGACGGGCCGCGCCGGCCGTGACGCCATACCCGGCCGCGGCTTGATCCAGACCTATATGCCGGAGCATCCGGTGGTTCAGGCGCTCGTCTCCGGCGATCGCGATACATTCCTCGAGCGGGAGATTGCCGCACGCCGCGATTCCGGGCTGCCACCGTTCGGCCGGCTGGCGTCGCTGCTGATCAGCGCCAGCGCGCGAGACGCGGCGGAAAGCTACGCCCGCGCCGTGGCGCTGGCCGCGCCGCCGGCAGCCAAGATCAAGGTGCTAGGGCCAGCGGAGGCGCCGCTCTCGGTGATCCGCGGCCGCCACCGTTATCGGCTGTTGGTGAAGGCCACGCGCGAAGCAGACCTGCAAGCTTATCTGCGCCTCTGGCTCAGCCAGGTGCCCAAAGCCAAAGGCGACGTGCGGCTGGTGGTCGACGTCGACCCCTACAGTTTCTTGTGAGCCCTCAGAAAGCGCCGGTGGTCTCGATCTTGTGCTCGTGGGCTTGTGACCATTTGCCGTGTTCGGCCATCACCAGGCTGCTGGTCCGCTCGGCGAGCAGCCGGTTCGCGGCGTCGGGCTTGAGGCCGGCGTAAGGGCCGGCCTTCTCCGCGAAGAGATGCTGCTCGTTGCGCAGGCCCTCGCAGGTGGCGCGATAGAGGATCCAGTTCTCCTGCCATTTGTTGAGCACCTGCAGCCCTTCGAGCAGGACGATGGCGCCGGCTGCCGCCCCCACGAGGAACGCCCGCGTATCGCCGAACCCGGGGATGAAGCCATATTCGGCGAACACCGGAATGAGAATGGCAAGCACAATGATCGAGATTTTGGAGACTTTGTAGGCCCGCTGATTGGTCTTGGCCTTGCGGTCGTACCAATCGATCTGGCCCTGAAGCCGCTCCCATAGAGGCTCAATCTTCAGGGTTGGCTGCCGCCCTCTCTGACCTGTCGCCATGGCCGTTCTCCGGAGTTTGACCGAGGGCGACCCCAAGCCGGCCGCCAAGCTGATACAGCGCAGAAACCGGCCCCGCAAAGCTCGATTTCTGAAGGCTATCCGCTCCTTCCCCAGGTTGCACCCCCCTCACCCATATGATACAGGCTCCGCGGGGCTTCCGGGGGCCGTGCGGCAGGGCTTCAACCTGTTGACGCGGAAGCACCAATCCCATCATTACACGGGTCCGGGGACGAGGGGCTCCAAGAGCGCCCGTTCGAGAGGAAAAGGCGTTTTAGGTGGCAGGAGAGGCAGATACCAGTTCCGGCGTAGCCGGCCGTTACGCCAAGGCGCTGTTCGAGTTGGCCCTCGAACGGGAGGCGCTCGATCAGGTTGCCGCTGATCTTACCCGCTTCAACGCGGCGCTCGACGCTTCGGAGGACCTCGCGCGCCTCGTCAAGAGCCCGGTCTTCTCCGCCGAAGCGCAGGGAAGAGCGCTCGCCGCGGTGCTGGAGAAGCTCGAGATCGAGGGACTGACGCGGAATTTCCTGCTGCTTACCGCCAAGAACCGCCGCCTGTTCGCCACCCTCGACATGAGTCAGGCCTTCCGCGCCATGCTCGCCCGTCATCGCGGCGAGACGAGCGCCACCGTGACGGCCGCCTCGAAGCTCACCGAGGCGCAGCTCACTGCGCTGCAGCGGGCGCTAAAGGCCGCGCTCGGCAAGGAGGTGATGCTCGAGGAGCGGGTCGATGCGAGCCTGCTCGGCGGGCTCGTGGTCAAGGTCGGCAGCCGCATGATCGACTCATCGCTGCGCACCAGGTTGAATTCTCTCAAAGTCGCCATGAAAGAGGTTGGCTAATGGATATCAGGGCCGCTGAGATCTCCGCGATCCTCAAGGAGCAGATCAAGAATTTCGGTCAAGAGGCGGAGGTCGCCGAGATCGGCCAGGTGCTGTCGGTCGGCGACGGCATCGCCCGCGTCTACGGCCTCGACAAGGTGCAGGCCGGCGAGATGATCGAGTTCGCCGACGGCACGCGCGGCATGGCGCTCAACCTCGAAGTCGACAATGTCGGCATCGTTATTTTCGGCGATGACCGACACATCAAGGAAGGCGATATCGTCAAGCGCACCGGCGCCATCGTCGAGGTGCCGGTCGGCAAGGGCCTGCTCGGCCGCGTGGTCGACGCGCTCGGCAACCCGATCGACGGGAAGGGCCCGATCAAGTTCGACGAGAAGCGCCGCGTCGACGTGAAGGCCCCCGGCATCATTCCCCGCCAATCGGTGCATGAGCCGATGCAGACCGGACTTAAGGCCATCGACGCACTAATCCCGATCGGCCGCGGCCAGCGCGAGCTCATCATCGGCGATCGCCAGACCGGCAAGACTGCCATCATCCTCGACACCATCCTCAACCAGAAATCGATCAACGCGCTCGGCGACGACAAGATCAGCCTCTATTGTATCTATGTCGCTGTCGGCCAGAAGCGTTCGACCGTCGCCCAGTTCGTCAAGGTGCTGGAGGACAACGGGGCGCTACCCTACTCCATTATCGTTGCCGCCACCGCCTCGGACCCGGCGCCGATGCAATACCTGGCGCCGTTCTCTGGCTGCGCCATGGGGGAGTTCTTCCGCGACAACGGCATGCATGCGGTGGTGTTCTACGACGACCTGTCCAAGCAGGCCGTCGCCTACCGCCAGATGTCGCTGCTGCTCCGCCGCCCGCCCGGACGCGAGGCCTATCCGGGCGACGTGTTCTATCTGCATTCGCGGCTGTTGGAGCGCGCCGCCAAGCTGAACAAGGACAACGGCTCGGGCTCGCTCACCGCACTGCCCGTGATCGAGACCCAGGCCAACGACGTGTCAGCCTACATACCGACCAACGTCATCTCCATCACCGACGGGCAGATCTTCCTCGAGACCGATCTGTTCTATCAGGGCATCCGGCCGGCGGTGAATGTCGGTCTCTCGGTGTCGCGCGTGGGCTCATCCGCGCAAGTGAAGGCGATGAAGCAGGTCGCCGGCAAGATCAAGGGGGAGCTCGCGCAATATCGCGAGATGGCCGCCTTCGCCCAGTTCGGCTCAGACCTCGACGCCACAACTCAGCGCCTGCTCAACCGCGGCGCCCGTCTGACCGAGCTTCTGAAGCAAACGCAATTCTCGCCGCTTAAGGTCGAAGAGCAGGTCGTGGTGATTTATGCCGGCGTGAATGGTTATCTCGACCCGATCAAGGTCGCCGATGTCGGCCGCTTCGAGGCCGAACTGCTCCGCTACATGCGCGCCGAGCATCCCGGCATCCTCGACGCGATCCGCGACCAGAAAGAGATCTCCAAGGAAACCGGCGACAAGCTGAAGGCTGCCGTCGATAAATTCGCCAACGCTTTTGCCTAAGGGTTGTGAGTGGCTGAGCCATGCCGTCGCTGAAAGACCTGCGCAACCGCATCGCCTCCGTCAAGGCGACGCAGAAGATCACCAAGGCCATGCAGATGGTGGCCGCGGCCAAGCTCAGGCGCGCGCAGATGGCGGCGGAAGCGGCACGCCCCTACGCCACCCGCATGGGGACGGTGCTCGCCAATCTCGCGACCGCGCTCAAGGGCCGCGACGACGGACCGCCATTGATGATCGGCACCGGCAAGGACGCCGTGCACCTGCTCGTGGTGTGTACCGCCGAGCGCGGCCTCTGCGGCGCGTTCAACTCGGCCATCGTGCGGCTCGCGCGCGAGCACATCACAAGGCTGCTTGCCGACGGCAAGCAGGTGAAAATTCTTTGCGTCGGCAAGAAGGGCTACGACCAGTTGCGCCGGCTCTATGCACCGCTCATCATCGAGGTAATCGACTTCAAGAGCGTCCGCCAACTTGCCTTCGAGCACGCCGAGAGAGTCTCCGACAGGGTGCTTGAGCTGTTCGCCCAGGGCGCCTTCGACGTGGCGACCTTGTTCTTTTCCCGCTTCAAGTCGGTGATCAGCCAAATCCCAACCGCGCAGCCGATCATACCGGCCACGATCCCTGCCGAGACTCCCTCGCAGGCAGACGCTCTCGGCGGCGCCGTCTACGAATACGAGCCCGACGAGGCGGAGATTCTTGCCGACCTCCTGCCCCTTAACATCACCGTGCAGATTTTCAAGGCGCTGCTCGAGAACGCGGCGTCGGAGCAGGGCGCGCGCATGAGCGCCATGGACAACGCCACCCGCAATGCCGGCGACATGATCAATCGCCTGACCATGAAGTATAATCGGAGCCGCCAAGCCATGATCACCAAGGAGCTGATCGAGATTATCTCCGGCGCCGAGGCGCTTTAGTCCCCGAGAGACCGTAAGGAACGCTTGCAATGGCAAAGAAGTCCCCCGTGATTGCAGAGACCAAGAAGCAGGAGAAGAAGATCGCCGCCGGCAAGGGCGCCCAAGGTCATGTGCGTCAAATTATGGGCGCCGTGGTCGATGTGCAGTTCGACGACGATCTTCCGGAAATCCTGAACGCGCTCGAGACTGACAATCACGGCAACCGGCTAGTGTTGGAAGTGGCGCAGCATCTTGGCGAGAATACCGTGCGCACCATCGCCATGGACTCGACCGAAGGACTGGTACGCGGCCAGGATGTGGTCGACACCGGCCAGCCGATCGCGGTGCCGGTCGGCGCCGAGACCTTGGGCCGCATCATGAACGTCGTGGGCGAGGCGGTCGACGAGGCTGGCCCGATCAAGACCGCCGAGAAGCGGCCGATCCATGCGCCCGCTCCGGCCTATGTCGATCAATCGACCGAGGCCGAAATCCTGGTCACCGGCATCAAGGTCGTGGATCTGCTCGCGCCTTACGCCAAAGGCGGCAAGATCGGCCTGTTCGGCGGCGCCGGCGTCGGCAAAACCGTGCTGATCCAGGAGCTGATCAACAACGTCGCCAAGGCCCATGGCGGCTTCTCGGTGTTCGCCGGCGTCGGCGAGCGCACCCGCGAGGGTAACGACCTGTATCATGAGTTCATCGATTCCGGCGTGAACAAGGACCCGAAGAAGAACAATGGCTCGACCGCCGGATCGAAATGCGCCCTGGTGTACGGCCAGATGAACGAGCCGCCCGGCGCACGCGCGCGCGTCGGTCTGTCGGGCCTGACTGTCGCCGAGTATTTCCGCGACCAGGGCCAGGACGTGCTGTTCTTCGTCGACAACATCTTCCGCTTCACCCAGGCTGGCTCCGAGGTGTCGGCTCTGCTCGGCCGCATCCCCTCCGCCGTGGGCTATCAGCCGACGCTTGCCACAGACATGGGCGCGCTACAGGAGCGCATCACCACTACGCAGAAAGGATCGATCACCTCCGTGCAGGCCATCTACGTCCCGGCCGACGATTTGACCGACCCAGCCCCTGCCACCTCCTTCGCCCATCTCGACGCCACCACCGTTCTGTCGCGCGGCATCGCCGAGAAGGGCATCTATCCCGCGGTGGATCCGCTCGATTCCACCTCGCGCATGCTGTCGCCCCTCGTCGTCGGCGAAGAGCACTATGCCGTCGCCCGCCGGGTGCAGGAGATCCTGCAACGCTACAAGGCGCTTCAGGACATCATCGCCATTCTCGGCATGGATGAGCTGTCCGAGGAGGACAAGATCACCGTCGCCCGCGCGCGCAAGATCGAGCGCTTCCTCTCCCAGCCCTTCCACGTCGCCGAGGTGTTCACTGGCACACCCGGTGTATTCGTCGACCTCGCCGATACCATCAAGGGCTTCAAGGGATTGTGCGATGGCGATTACGACCATCTGCCGGAAGCCTCCTTCTACATGGTGGGCACCATCGAGGAGGCGGTCGCCAAGGCCGAGAAACTCGCCGCCGAGGTTGCCTAGATGCCGGACCCGTTCAAGTTTGAGCTGGTATCGCCGGAGCGGCTGCTCGTGTCAGGCGAGGTCGAGCAGGTATTGGTGCCCGGGTCGGAGGGCGACATGACGGTGCTTGCCTATCATGCGCCGCTGCTTACGACCCTGCGCCCAGGCGTAATCGAGATCGGCTTCCCAGGCGGCGAGCAGCAGCGCTATTTCATCCGCGGCGGCTTTGCCGAAGTCGGGCCTTCCGGCCTCACGGTGCTCGCCGAGACCGCCATCGACCTCCGTGAGTTCGACACGGGCCAGCTCGCACAAGCCGTCAAGGACGCGGAGGATGATGTGGCGGACGCCACCGAAGACAGCACACGAGACCGCGCCCAGACGAAGCTCGATCAGCTGCGTCAAGTACAGGCCGCGCTCAATCTCCAGGCCTGACGAACCCATTCACGGCACGAGCGCGGCGAACTCCTCCACCACGCTCGCATAGACCTTGCGCTTGAAGGGCACGATCAGGCCGGGCAGATCGCTCATGGTCACCCATTGCCAGGCGTCGAACTCCTGCTCATGGCCTTCGCGCGGGCCTAGATCGATCTCACTCTCCTCGCCCTCGAATTTCGCCGCGAACCACATCTGTTTCTGACCACGATAGCGGCCCTCCCAGGCGACGCCAAGCAGCTCAGAAGGGAGGTCGTAAGTGAGCCAGTTCCGCGCCCTGGCAACGATGCGGGCGCTGCGCACGCCGGTCTCCTCGGCGAGCTCGCGCAAGGCGGCGGTCTCCGGCTCTTCGCCCTCGTCGAGCCCGCCTTGCGGCATCTGCCACCACGTGCCAACGCCCTCCGGCGCGCCCTCCTGATCGGCGCGGCGGCCGACGAAGACGCGGCCCTCTTCATTGATGAGCATCACGCCGACGCAAGGTCGGTAGGGCAGCCCCTCTGGCTCCGTCATGGAGGGCTTCAGCTTTGTCGCTGCGACCGCACTGCGGCACTGACGGGCACCAACACGATCCCCTTGGCTTCGAGCTTCCCGGCCCATTCGGCAAGCTGCTTGATCGTGGCGGGCTTGGCGCGCGCCACGCCGATCGCCGCGCCTTGCTGCATTGCCGCCGCCTCGAGTTGCGCCAGCTGCTTGGCAATATCACCAGCCGATTGTGCGTCGATCTGCACGGTAGCGACGGAATAGTCGAGGCCTATGGAGCTTGCGATGTTCGGCGCCGCCGATCCTTGCACGGTGCCGTCATCGACATAGAGCAGGCCGCGGCGCTTCAATTCCTCGAAGACGGGCAGGAGAGAATCCCGCGTCGCCTCGAATTTGGCGCCCATATGATTGGTCACGCCGACATAGCCGGTATAGCGCGACATCAGCCATTGCAGCCGCTTCAAGTTCTCCTCGGGCGGCAGGGAAGTGAGCAGCGTGTGCGGCCCCGGATCCTCGGTAGGATAGTTGTTGGGCTCAAGCGGAATCTGCAGCAGGACCTCATGGCCTTTAGCGCGGGCTTGCGACACGCCGTCTTGCAGGCTGCGTCCATAGGCCCCATACGCCACGCTGACCGTCGGCGGCAATCCGTCGAGGACGTTGGGGTTTGGCGCGTCGGGGAGACCGAAGCCTGTGACCAGCAGTGCGATGCGTGGCGGCGCCCCGGCTTGGGCTGCCGCATAGCGCGAAGGCCGCGCGTAGACGTCGATCGGGCGGCGTCCGTCCGCTGCCACCTTGGGCAACGGACCGTATTGCGACTCCTCGACCAATTCTGCGACCGGCACGGGCGGAAGATTGACCGAGCCGGTCTCGTTCTCCGGCATCGGCGGCGGCGGCGGCGGGACGTCCAACGCCGCTTGCTGCATTCCGCGATCCGCTGCGGGAAGGGCTCCCTGCTCATCCGGGTCCTCGGGGGGCGTCGCGTCGTCCGGCCCGGACGGCGGCGCTGTCGGCACGTCCAACTGGCCGCCGGGCGCCATCGGCATGAGCGGCGTGCCTTGAGCAGGACCGGGAGGCTCGATCATCGGCGCCGGGGGCGCCCCTGACGGACCTACGGCGAACCCCGGAGGTAGTCCCGAGCCGTCGGTCGAGGCTTGCGGTGGCTCGGACGGAACTTCACTTTCATCGGGCGGGAGCGCCGCTTCCGGCGCAGACGACTCCGCCGGCGTCGTTGCGGGCTCGATCTGTAAGACGGCAATAGGCTCGCCCGCGTCGCTGCCTGGGAAGAAGACAAGCCACGCGGTGCCGAGCACAAGCGTCCAGAACACGATGCCAGATGCGACGGCAAGCGCCTTCATCTCGACTTTACCTCCCCGCTCGCCGGGCTCAGTCGCGGACCTGGCCCTCGTTCCCGGCGATTTATCATGGCCGGTAGAGCCGGCCCAGCAAGCCAAGCAGCTTAATTGGCCTCAGCCTTCTTTTTTGCCTCCGTGTCGACCGACTTGATGCCGCGCAGCAGGTCGAGCGCATAGTTGAGCTGCGTGTCCTTTTCCTTTTCGGCGGGGACATAGGACGAACTGCCGGAGGTCTCCTCCTCGGCAGCAGCGCCATCCTCGTCTTCCTCTTCGCCCTTGAGGTGTCCGCGCAGATTAGCTTCGCCGCGCGTGCCTTGCGCGTCGGCCTTCTGCTTCAACTCCTCAGGCAACTCCTCCTCGACCACGATCTCCGGGTCGATGCCCTTGGCCTGGATCGAACGGCCGGAGGGCGTGTAGTAGCGCGCCGTGGTCAGCCGCAAGGCTCCGTTCGAGCCGAGCGGAATGATTGTCTGCACGGATCCCTTGCCGAAGGAGCGGGTCCCGACCACGGTCGCGCGGTGGTGATCCTGCAGCGCGCCGGCGACAATCTCCGAGGCCGAAGCCGAGCCGCCATTGATCAGCACGATGAGCTTCTGCCCGTCGGTGATGTCTCCCTGCCGGGCGTTGGAGCGCTGCGTCTCCTCAAGATTGCGGCCTCGGGTCAGCACGATGGCGCCCTGGTCAAGGAACGCATCCGAGACCGAGATAGCCTGATCGAGCAGGCCGCCGGGATTGTTGCGCAGGTCGACGATATAGCCCTTGAGCTTCGGACCGAGCTGCTTCTTCAAGTCCTCCACGGCCTTCTGTAAGTTCGCCGTGGTCTGCTCGTTGAAAGTGGTGAGTCTGATATAGCCCACGTCTTCGCCCTCGGCGTTGTACTTCACCGGGTTGATATGGATGACGTCGCGGACGACCTTCACGTCGAACGGGTCTTCGACGCCTTTGCGCACGATGGTGAGCGCGATCGGCGAATTGACCGGGCCGCGCATCTTCTCCACCGCCTCCTGCAATGTGAGGCCAAGAATCTGCTCTTTGTCGAGATGCGTAATGAGATCGCCGCTCATCAATCCGGCGCGGGCGGCAGGCGTATCCTCGATCGGGGAGACCACTTTGACCACCCCGTTCTCCATGGTGACCTCAATGCCAAGCCCGCCGAACTCGCCACGGGTTTGCACCTGCATGTCGCGGAAATGCTTCGGGTTGAGATAGGCCGAATGCGGGTCGAGCGCCGTCAGCATGCCGTTGATGGCAGCTTCGATCAGCTTCGGGTCTTCGGGCTTCTCGACATAGTCCGAGCGGACGCGCTCCAGCACCTCGCCGAACAGGTCGAGTTGCCGGTAAATCTCCGAGTTGGCGGCCGAGGCGGACTGGCTTCGCGCCAAGGTCACCATCGTCGACCCGGCAGCGAGCACGGCCAACACCAGTAGCGCCCACAGCGCGTATTCGGATTTCCGCATCATCCTTGCACCTTTTCGGAAGCCTCGGCCCACCATGGGTCAGGGTCTATTGGCCTGCCGTCCTTTCTGAATTCCACATAAAGAACGGGGCGCGAACTGTCTCCGCCTTGGCTTGGCATCGCCGAGTTGCCCATCACCGCGATCGGCTCACCGGCGAGGACAAACTGGCCCAGGCTTACGTCTATGCGGCTCATCCCCGCAAGCAGGACATGATACCCCCCGCCCGTGTTGATGATCAATAGCTGCCCATAGGAGCGGAACTCGCCCGCATAGACGACCCAGCCGTCCGACGGGGCGGTAATCCGCGCCGCAGCGCGGGTTTGCAGCGAGATTCCCTTGAGTGTCGAGCCGCCAGTGTCCGTGTCGCCAAAGCGCTTCACACGCCGCCCCTGGGCCGGCAGCCTCAAGGTGCCCTTGGCGGCTTCGAAGGGCTGCGCGGGCTTGAGGCGGTCCGGACTGGCAAAAGCCACCCGTGTCGACCGGGGCTTGATCTCAATCACGTTCTCATTGGCGGGAACGGCCAGGGCTTGCTGCCGCTCGCGGGCCTGCAAGGCACGCTCGGCCGCCAACTCGGCGTCGTATTGGGCGATCTCGACCTTAGCGATCTGGGCATCGAGGCGATCGACCAGCTCGTTCAAATCCGTGACAGCCTTAGCCTGGTCGTCTGCAGCGCGTCTGATATCGGCGAGTTCGGCCTCGCCCTGCGCCGTGGCGCGCTTCCGTTCCTCCAGCAAGCGGTCGAGGCTCGCCCGCTCCGTGGCAAGCCGGTCGGTTTCGCGCTTCTCCGCATCGCGCTGATCGCGAATCCCGTTCTCGATCGTGACGAGACTTTCAAGCTCCCGGGAGAGACTGTCGGCCTGATATTTCAGCTCGGGGAAGACATCGGCGAGCAGCATGGCGCTGCGCACGACGGCCAACGCATCGTCCCTGCGCGTAACCAGCGCCGGCGGCGGCGTCCGGCCGATCCTCTGCATGGCGCTCAACATCTTGACGATCGCTTCCTTCCGCTCGGTGATCGAGCTCTGGATGACGTTTACTTGCTCAGTCAGCTCGGCGAGCTTCGCCTCGGTCTCGGAGAGTTTAGCCTCGCTCGCCTGTACCCTTGTGCCGGCCTCGATCAACTCGCTGTTGAGCTTGGCCCGCTCCTCGGCGAGTGCCGCCAAGTCCTGGGCAAGCCCCTGCTCTCTAGCGCGGCTCGACTGAAGCTTCTGCTCGGTCTGATCGAGCTTCTGCTTGATCTCATCCCGGGAAAGATCCTCCTCAGCCCAGGCTAGCCATGGCAACGCACATACCAGGCCGGCGACGAGCAGCACGGATCGAAATGTTTGTCGTGAGGAAGCCAATCGATCAGGATGCGCCATGCGCTTGGGCCGTCCAGCCGATGGCAACGACAACGGAGTGGTACGGCAGAATCAAGGCAAAACGCTTACGAATCCTTAACCTTGGCGGTCAGGCCCGGTGATACGGGTGGCCGGCGAGGATGGTCGCTGACCGATATAGTTGTTCGGCCAGCACGACGCGGGCCAGGCCATGCGGCAAAGTCATGGCGCCAAGCGAGAGCACTTTGGCCGCCTTGGCCAGGGCCTCCCTGGCAAGTCCGTCGGCGCCACCAATGGCAAAGGCGATTCCATCGACACCGTCATCGCGACATTTGGCCAACAGCTTGGCAAACGCCTCGCTTGAGATGGCCTCTCCGCCCGGGTCGAGACAAACGAGCTTGTGGGGGGCCGGAACTTTGGCGAGCAGCATCTCGGCCTCGGCCTGCATGCGCGCCTTCGCGGTTGCGGCCTTAGATTCCGCTACCTCGATGACGTTCAGTGGTGACAAATGAAGCTTCCGGCCGGCAGCCTCGGCGCGACCGAGATAATGCGCGAACAGATCGCGCTCAGGCCCCCGTTTCAGCTTGCCGATGGCAGCGATCAGGAGCCGCATGCTTGCTCGCCCTCAAGGCCAAGCGGCCAAATCCGAGATCAGATCACCATCCGCTCCATGGGCCGGTCGGCCGACCACATCTTCTCGAGGTTATAGAACTCGCGAACCTCGGGCCGAAAGACATGGACAATGACGTCGCCGGCGTCGATCAGCACCCAATCGCATTGGGGCAGACCCTCGACGCGGGCGCGGCCAAAGCCTTCGTCTTTCAGTTTTCTGATGAGGTGGTCGGCGACAGCCCCGACATGCCGTTGCGAGCGCCCCGAGGCGACTACCATCTGGTCGCCGATCGAGGTCTTTCCCCGCAAATCGATGACGGCGACATCCTCTGCCTTGGCGGCGTCGAGCGTGCCGAGCACGATTTCGAGGATACGATTCGGATGCGCGCGAATTGACGCGAACCCGTTAGGAGGCGTGCCGCGTTCGGCACCCTCTCTAGCTGAGCGCATGTTGTGGTGAGTGTCCTTCTGCCATTGCTCTCTTGCGGAGGCGGTCAGTTCGCCACCTCACGCCATAAACATAGTATGTTCGCCGCCGAATTTTCAATAGCTAGTGCCAGATGCCTTTGCCTCTTACGCTTCGTCCACCCCGCTTTTGGCCTTTTTCTGCTTCGCCAGCTTCGTGCGGAGCATGGTGGAGGAAAGAGGGGACAATTTGTGGGTGAGGAGGGTCCAGGCCGGCGGAATGAGCGTGGCAAGGCCGCCAGCGTCCGATTCGTCGATCATGTAGGGGGCAAACCGCTGCGCCGCCCTGCTTGCGCGCGCTTGGAGCCGGAAGCCGGGCCGGTCAAGCACCGCTATCGGCACCAACGCAAAAATCTCCTCCCAGGCCCGCCAGCGATGGAACGCCGCGAGATTGTCGGCACCCATCAGCCACACAAAATTGACTCCGAAAAAGCGGCGCTTGAGCCCGGCGAGCAGATCGACTGTGTAAGGGGTGCTGCCGGCAAAGCCTGTGACCGCGAGGCGCGGATGCCGCGCCACGAGCTTTCTTGCCGCCTCCATCCGGTCGGCGAGCGGCGAGAGCTTGGAGGCGTCCTTCAGCGGGTTGCCCGGCGTCACCAGCCACCACACTTGGTCAAGGCAGAGCCGCTTCAGCGCCGTCAGGCTGATTTCGAGATGCGCTTGATGCGGCGGATCGAATGTGCCGCCGAGCAGCCCAATGCGCATATTGGGAGCGGCCATGGGCAGCCGCACGGCGTCTCGTCCCGATTTCTTTGAGTTGGGCGAGTTCAAGGGCGGGTCTGGCCCCGGCCGCGCACGACATATTTGTAGATCGTGAGCTGCTCGGTCCCCACGGGGCCGCGGGCATGGAACCGGCCGGTGGCGATGCCGATCTCAGCGCCCATGCCGAACTCGCCACCATCGGCGAATTGGGTGGAGGCATTGTGCAGCACGATGGCGCTGTCAACACGCGCGAGAAACTGCTCGGCCGCGGCTTTGTCCTCGGTCACGATGGCGTCGGTATGCTGCGAGCCGTAGCGCGCGATATGTCCGATCGCTTCGTCGAGACCGTCGACCAGCTTCACCGCGATGATCGCGTCGAGATATTCCTTCGGCCAATCCTCCTCGGTGGCAGGCCTGACCCGCGCATCGGCGGCTTGGGTTTCCGCATCGCCCCGCACCTCGCAGCCGGCCTCGATCAGCATGTTGACGAGCGGCGCGAGATGCGAGGGCGCCGCCGCCCGATCCACCAACAACGTCTCGGCCGAGCCGCAAATTCCCGTGCGTCGCATCTTGGCGTTGAGCACGATCGTCTTCGCCATGCCGAGATCGGCGCCC
>DASQKJ010000035.1:0-12067 GCA_035630595.1 Methyloceanibacter sp. | reverse complement strand
CCTGCTCGGCCAATGGCGACTGCGAGCTTCAGGACATGTCAGGCGCCGTGGGCCTACGCGACGTGCGTTACGGCTATGACGGCCAGCGCCACCCCAATCCCGGTCTCGATACCTCGAACCCCTATTTCACCTTCGAGCCCTCGAAATGCATCGTGTGCTCGCGCTGCGTGCGGGCCTGCGAAGAGGTGCAAGGCACGTTCGCGCTCACCATCGCCGGCCGCGGCTTCGGATCGGTAGTCTCGCCCTCGCAAGAGCAGCCATTCCTCGATTCGGAATGCGTCTCGTGCGGCGCTTGCGTGCAGGCCTGCCCCACCGCGACGCTCAACGAGAAGAGCGTGATCGAGATCGGCACGCCTGAGCATTCCCTGGTCACGACATGCGCGTATTGCGGCGTCGGCTGCGCCTTCAAGGCGGAGATGCGCGGCGAGGAGCTGGTGCGCATGGTGCCGTGGAAGGACGGCAAGGCCAATCGCGGCCATTCCTGCGTCAAGGGCCGGTTCGCCTTCGGCTATGCCACGCATAAAGATCGCATCCTCAAGCCGATGATCCGCGCCAAGATCACCGATCCGTGGCGCGAGGTGTCGTGGGAGGAGGCGATCGGCTATGCGGCATCGGAGTTCAAACGCATCCAGGCGAAATACGGCCCGGCCTCGGTTGGCGGCATCACCTCCTCGCGCTGCACCAACGAGGAAACCTTCCTGGTGCAGAAGCTGGTGCGCGCAGCCTTCGGCAACAACAATGTCGACACTTGCGCGCGGGTGTGCCACTCGCCCACCGGCTATGGCCTTAAAACAACATACGGCACCTCGGCAGGTACGCAGGATTTCGACTCGGTCGAGTTTTCCGATGTGATCATGATCATCGGCGCGAATCCGACCGATGGCCACCCGGTCTTCGCCTCGCGCATGAAGAAGCGGCTGCGCCAGGGCGCCAAGCTCATCATCCTCGATCCGCGCCGCATCGACCTGGTGCGCACGCCGCATATCGAGGCGGACTACCATCTGCCGCTCAGACCCGGCACCAATGTCGCCGTGGTGACTTCGCTGGCGCATGTGATTGTCACCGAGGGGCTGGTGAACGAGCAATTCGTGCGCGAGCGCTGCGACTGGGACGAGTTCCAGGATTGGGCGGAATTCGTCGCCGACAAACGCCACAGCCCCGAGGAAGTCGAGAAGCTTTCCGGCGTTCCCGCCGATGCAATTCGCGGCGCCGCGCGGCTCTATGCCACCGGCGGCAACGGGGCCATCTATTACGGGCTCGGCGTTACCGAGCACAGCCAGGGCTCGACCACGGTGATGGCGATCGCCAATCTCGCCATGGCCACCGGCAATATCGGCCGCGAGGGCGTAGGCGTGAATCCCTTGCGCGGTCAGAACAACGTGCAGGGCTCCTGCGACATGGGCTCCTTCCCGCACGAAGTGTCTGGCTATCGCCACGTGTCGGATGACGCGACCCGCGCCATGTTCGAGGCTTTGTGGGGCCGTCCGGTCGATGCGGAGCCCGGCTTGCGCATTCCCAACATGATTGACGCGGCGGTCGATGGCTCCTTCAAGGGACTCTACATCCAGGGCGAGGACATCCTCCAATCGGATCCCGACACCAAGCATATGGCGGCGGGCCTTTCCTCGATGGAATGCGTGGTGGTGCAGGATCTGTTTCTGATCGAGAGCGCCAATTACGCGCATGTGTTCCTGCCAGGCTCGACCTTCCTGGAGAAGAACGGCACCTTCACCAATGCCGAACGCCGCATCCAGATGGTGCGCAAAGTGATGGCGCCCCGCAACGGCTACGAGGACTGGCAGATCACCGAGATGCTCTCCAACGCGCTCGGCTATCCGATGCAGTACAATCATTCCTCGGAGATCATGGACGAGATCGCGACGCTCACGCCGACTTTCGCCGGCGTGTCGTTCAAGAAACTCGACGAGCTCGGTTCGGTGCAGTGGCCCTGCAACGCCGCGGCGCCCGAAGGCACGCCGATCATGCATATCAACGGCTTCGTGCGCGGCAAGGGAAAGTTCGTCATCACCGAATATGTGGCGACTGACGAGAAGACCGGCCCGCGCTTCCCGCTGCTGCTCACGACCGGGCGCATCCTCTCGCAGTACAACGTCGGCGCCCAGACCAGACGCACCGCCAACGTGGTCTGGCATGAGGAGGACGTGCTCGAGATCCATCCGCACGACGCCGAGAACCGCGGCGTGCGCGACGGGGACTGGGTGAAGCTCGCCAGCCGCTCCGGCGAAACCACGTTGAAGGCCAAGATCACCGAGCGGGTGGCGCCAGGCGTGGTCTACACCACCTTCCACCATCCGACGACGCAGGTGAACGTGGTCACCACTGACTTCTCCGACTGGGCTACCAACTGCCCCGAATATAAGGTGACGGCGGTTCAGGTCATGCCGTCCAATGGGCCGTCCGAGTGGCAGGAGGAATATGAGGAGCTGACGCGTCAGACGCGGCGCATCGCCGAGCCTCTGGTCGCGGCGGAATAGGGCGCGGCGCGGACTAGGCAGCGGAGCATCGGCGCGCCATGAAACCGGACCGCCTCGTCTATATGGCGAACCAAATCGGCAAGTTCTTCGAGTCGCAGCGCGCGGACGAAGTTGTGCCGGGCATCGCTGATCACATCCGGAAGTTCTGGGATCCCAGAATGCGCAAGGCGATCTTTGCCTATCTCGACGCCGGCGGCGATGGGCTCGATGCTCCCGTGAAAGAGGCGATCCTGCACCTCAAGGAGCATGCGCATAAGCCCGGCCATTCGACGGCCACGAGCTTCCAGGGCACTTAACCGGACCGTTTAGGCGAAGCCCAGGTTTTGCTCTGCGCCTACCGCCCGCGACCCTGTCGCAGGGCCGAAATCGTCAATGCGACGGGGCTGATTTTCGCTGCCCAAATTGATCGCAACTTGGCTTCTTTCCCGACATCAAATGAGCGCTTTTCTCAGTCGAATCCGCATCTTCAGCCAACAGTCGAGGGGGATGCGTTTTGCCGATTCGACGCGTGTTGCTTGTCCTGTCTCTGACCCTGTTGGGTGGCGCGACGCCGCCTTACGAGGGGCCGATCAACGCGGCCCGGTGTCTCTCCTCGCCGGCGCCGCAACGCACGGCTGACACCGCCCATACGTTGTTTCCGCTCCTAAGCACCCGTCCGCCGCTGCCCCAATACGATCCCGAGGGGCGGGACTATCTGATCCGGACCTTGGCCTTCGAGGCGCCGCACGAGCCCGATCTGGGCAAGGCCGCGGTGGTCCATGTGATTCTCAACCGCATGCGCAGCAAGCGATGGGGCGATAACGTCAAGCAGGTCGTGACCCAGCGCTGGCAGTTCGAGCCGTGGATGACGCGGCGCAAGGAGATGGAGCGTTTGTCTCCGAGCGATCCGCGCTACCGGGACGCCGCACGTATTGCCGACGCCGTGCTTGCCGGCGCGCTGCCCGACCCCACCGAGGGGGCGACGCACTTCCTCAACCCGAGCGTGGTTCGCAAGCGGCGTGGCGGCTCATTGCCGTCATGGGCGCAAGGGGAGGGACAGGAGATCGGCAGGCATATCTTCTACGCGCCGTATGAGGGGAATGCACTGCCGCGGCAGGCGGTGTTGTCCTGGGGCGGCTCGGTCGGCACCAGGCCTTCCTGTTGAGGCCTAGCGCGAAAGGTCCTTCGTCACCGGCCCCGACTGCATCAGCGCCGTCTCGTTCTCAACCGTCGCGGTCAACTCGTAGAACAGGCTCTTATAGGAGATGAAGATCGCGCCTTCCGCTTTCATCCGCGCAATCGCCGCGGTCACGTCGGGGGAAGCGGTGAATAGCAGATTCTCGGCCATATAGACTTCATAGCCGAGATTGAGCAGACCAAGACAGGATTGCAGCACGCAGACATCGGTCTCGCAGCCGGCGACGATGACCTGCCTCCTGTTGAGTCCGGCGATATGCTCGCGGATCGGCTGCTCGCGGCTGAGGTCGAAGAACGCTTTCTCGAACGTCTTCGATAGATCGTTCAGTTCCTCGCTGAACTCCTGCGGCGAGGCCCCGTTCTTGTCGATCGGCTTCTCGAGCGTCACGACGATCGGGATCTTGAACAGGCCCAGCAAATGGGCGAAATCCTTCGTGCTCCATAAAATCTTGGTACGACGATAGCCGTCCAGTTGCGACAGGAACGAGTCCTGAACGTCGATGATCAGGCCGCAGCAATGCTCGACATCGATCCGCTTGGTCCGTTTAGCCTCGTTGCCCGCCGCATTCTCATGCAGGGCCGTCCGGGCCTTGACGGCCGCCGGTGCACCGACGGCGCCGACCGCTCCCGCAAGGGCCAGTTTGGTGAATTCACGCCGTCGCATTGCTTGCTCCCAGTTCAGGCTCGAAGAATGACCGGGCAACAGCGGGGCGCAAACCGCTGTTTTGATGACAGGCGGCGGCGCGAGAGCGGAAGTCGGTACGGTACGCGACGAATTTCCCCTCTTTTGTGTCAATTGTCTGCTTGTCCGGTCGCCTCGGGCGATGGCGCGATCGAATTTTCTGCCCCACGAATTGGAGCGACACGCCGAGGCTCTCACCGACGCGCTGACCGGCCTGCCGAACCGGCGCGACCTGTTCGAAGCCGCCGATGCGCTGAGCCAAGACTGTGAGTGGTCTCGCCCCGAACGCGTCGACAACGAGCTTGATTGTGACAGCGAGATATAGGCTCTGTCGCTCCCGTCGCGCTGCCGCCGCGAACCGAGTATGGGAAAGTCGCCATGGTGCCCGCTCGCACTCCCGCGCATGCAAGCGAGATCGAACTCAAGCTTGAATTCGCTCCCGCGGAACTCGCCAGGCTGACGTCTCATCCGGCGCTTCAGGTAAGCGGCAATCCGCCCGAGCAGCGCGATCTGGTCTCCATCTATTTCGATACGCCCGACCATGCGCTGCACAAGGCCGGCGTCTATCTCCGCATTCGCGAAATCGGTGGCCGCTTCGTGCAGACCGTCAAGGCCGCCAAGAGCCAGGCTGCCCTGCTCGAGCGGCACGAATGGGAGCGGGAGGTTTCCGGCCCCACGCCCGACCTCGACGGTGCAAAGGGGACCGCGCTCGAGCCTCTGCTGACGCCGAAAGTCCGAGCCTCGCTCCAGCCCGTCTTCGAGACGCGCATTCGGCGAACGCTTTGCCGGGTCGCGCGCGATGAGACCGAGATTGAAGTCGCGATCGATCGCGGCGAGATCGGCACGACGACACAGCGCTGCCCGGTGTACGAAATTGAGCTCGAACTCAAGAAGGGCGAGGTGAAAGAGCTATTTCGGCTGGCCCAACTCGTTGGCGAGGACGTGCCCCTCAGGCTCGAAGTGAAGACCAAGGCCGAACGGGGCTACGAGCTGCTCTGCGACGGGCGGCTCAGGCCCGAGCGGGCCACCGAGATCGACATCGCGCCAGACGTGACGGCCGGCGCGGCGTTCCGCATCATCGCGTGGAGCTGCCTCAGACAGATCGTCGCCAACGAACCGCCGACATGTCGCGGTCAAGCCGAGGCCCTGCATCAGATGCGCATCGGGCTGAGGCGCCTGCGCGCCGCCATCGCGATCTTTGCCGGCGTCGTCGGTGACGACCAGCTTGAGAAGATCAAGGGCGAGCTCAGATGGATCACCCGGGAGCTCGGGCCCGCGCGCGATCTCGACGTCTTTGCCGCGGACGTACTCAACCCTCTGCAGGCGAGCCGTCCGTCAGACGAAGCGGTCGTCGCGGCCCACGCGGATTTCGAGGCGAAGCGCGCCACCGCCTATGCAACGGCGATAGGCGCGGTTCAGTCGGCCCGGTTCCGCGCCGCCATGCTCGATGTCGCTGAATGGATCGAAACCGACTCCTGGACGGGTGATGATGACGAAAAGCATACGGTGCGGCGCGAGCGCCCGGTCGCCGAACATGCCAGGAGGGAGCTCGTCAAGCTGCGCAAGTGGATCAAGGCCAAGGGTGGCCGGCTTCGTCAGTTGAGCGTCCCCAAACGGCACCGCTTACGGATTCGCGCCAAACGACTTCGCTATGGCACGGAGTTCTTCGCCGCCACCTTCCCCGGTGCCGCGAGTGCCACGCGGAGGACCGAGTCGCTCAAGGCCCTCAAGGACTTGCAGGACGCTCTCGGCGGCCTCAACGACCTCGCGACCCATCAGACACTGATCGCCGGAGGCGATGAAGACGCCGCTAAGGACCAAGGCGGCGCCGTCGCAGGCGAGCAGCTTGACGCGGCAGAGGCCAAGGCCGAGACCCTGCTGCTAGAGGCCGAGCAAGCCTTCGCGCGTTTCGCCGGGGCCAAGCCCTTCTGGAAACCTTGAGCCGGTTCAGCCCTCGACCGGCAGGCGGCGGGCAGGGGTCTTGACGTCGCCGCGCAGCTTCCTTGCATGCTCTTCGAGCCGTCTCGTTGCCGCGTTGAAAGCGTCGCGGATCGCGACATAGACATCCTCATGGGCGTGGTCGGCGGGTTTCGCCCGGTCGACGATCACGTCCTTGCCCGGCACGCTGATATCGACGCGCACGCTATAGAGCTTGCCCTTGTGCTGGTGGCGGTGAGGCGCCTCGACCACCACCGTGCAGCCGACGATCCGGTCGTGGAAGCGTTCGAACTTCGCCGCTTTCTTGCGGATACGCTCCTCCACCGCGGGGGAAGGATCCATATTCCGGAAACTGATTTGCAACGGTATTTGCATCGTGTGAGCTTTTTGCTTTCCGCCAACCCGGCTTAGGCCTCGGTTCTCGCAATCTACAATGCCCAAACCGGCTAATCGTTCATTGAGGCGGGTCAAACAATCCGAAGCGAATTGCCGCAAGTCGAGGGCGATCTTGATGAGCATCAAAGTCCGCGATGCTCGGAAGGCATAATGTGGCCCAAGCCCGACCTGGAGAAATTCGCCGATGCGCATCCCGCTTTTGAGTCTCGTCGTCTTTATCGGCAGCATCGCGAGCGCGGGCGGCGCGGATGACCCAGGCGATCCGCAAGCTGGATTCGAATACGCGCAAGCCGTCTGCTCCGGCTGTCACGCGATCTCCGCCGAGCGATCGCCGCTGCCGCAGGCGACCCGCTTCAGGGACGTGGCCGACCGGCCCGGCATGACCGGGACCGCTCTCAGGGTCTGGCTGGAGACGCACCATCCCACCATGCCCAACATCGTCGTCGAAAAGAACGACATGTTGAATGTCGTCGCCTATATCTTGAGCCTCAAGGGCCGGGACGCGGACGACAGGTCGCGCTGAAAAAACCTCTCTGCCTGCAGATGCGCGACGCCATCAGCGCCGCAAGACGATGCCGGCGAGAAAGCCCACCCCGAGCGCGATGCCGAGCGCTGAAAGCGGATTGCGTTTGACGGCATCCTCGACCGCAGCCGCCGCTTCGCGCATTGTATCCTGCGCGTGCTCGGCTTGGTGGCCTCCCGCCCGCGCGATCGAGTCGGTGAGATTTTCGACATCCTTGCGCAGGGTCCGAGGATGCTTGGCGATTGCCGCTATGTCCGCGCCAAGCGTCTCGCGGTCCGGCATTTCGGCGTCTTTCCCGGCCATGATTGTCTCCCTAACCTGCTGCCTTTCAGGCATCATTGGTGACATTTGAGGGTCGCCGGTCAAGGCGCCATTCGCGTTGACGGAGATCAAGCAGCTCAAGCAGACTCCCGCTACGAGTTGAGGGGAATCAAGGCGGCGAACCAGGCACGGGAGCACCGTGCTGCCGCCAATGAAGGAGACCAAAGCCATGAAAGCCGCCGACCTCATGACCACCGCCGTCGTTACGGTTGCGGAGGACGCGACCGCCCAGGAGGCCGCGGCGCTCATGGTCCGCCATCGGGTCAGCGCGCTTCCCGTGCTGGATGCGTCCGGCAAGCTGGTCGGCATTGTCAGCGAAGGCGACCTGATGCGCCGCGCCGAGCTCGGCACCGAGCGGGAGCGATCCTGGTGGCTGGAATTTTTGACTTCGGACAAGACCTTGGCAACCGATTACCTAAAGGCGCATGGTCGCAAGGTTTCCGAGGTGATGACCCGCAAACTGATCACTGTGCCGCCCGACACGCCGATCAACGAGATTGCCTTGTTGCTCGAGAACCATGCGATCAAGCGTGTGCCCGTGCTCGATCAGGGCAAGCTGGTTGGTATTGTCGCCCGCGCCAATCTGCTGCAGGCGCTCGCCGGCTTGAAGCTCGACGCTCCCGCTCCCCGAGCCGGCAAGGATAGTGTGCTCCGCGAGGAAATCCTCGAGCGCCTGCGCGGCGCGCCATGGCGCCCTTGGCTGCTGAACGTCACCGTCAAGGATGGCGTCGCCCATCTCTGGGGCATCGCCAACGGGGCGGAGGAAAAGGCGGCGGCCGGGGTGGCGGCCGAGAACGCGCCGGGCGTGGCCGCCGTCAACAACCACATCATCGTGCGCCCGCGCAATTGGGCCGGGGCCAAGCCATTTTTCACGGAATGAGCGGCGCTTCGCCGGTTTCGCCTTTGGTTCCGCGCAGATCGAGAAGCGGCTAGAATTCCTTATGCATGGCCCTCTCGTCACGCCGCCTGACGCCGGCCGCGCCAAGCGCGCCTTGCCGGCGCTTTTCGACCCGCTGGCCCCGCGCATCCACTATTTGGCGGGGGCGGCGGCTGTCGGCGTCCTGCTCGTGCTCGCTTGGGGTCTCTACCCTTGGCTCCATGGGCGCGGCTTCTTTCTCATCTTCATTCCTGCCATTCTGTTTGCCGCCGGGATCGGCGGCCTGGGCCCCGGCCTGCTCGCGACAGCGCTTAGCCTCGCCTTCGGCCTTCTGCTTGTCGGCGTCGATGCGCTGGACATCCGGGCCATGATCGAGGCCTCTATCTTCATCGTCGTGGGCGGGGGCATCGCCTGGTTTGGAGAGCAGCTTCGCCGCACGCGGATTCGCGACTTGGCGCAGACGCGGGATCTGCGCGCGCGCGAGGCGCATCTCCGCTCAATCCTCGACGCCGTCCCCGATGCGACGGTCGTCATCGACGAGAAGGGGATCATTCAATCCTTCAGCGCCGCCGCCGAGCGGCTGTTCGGCTATCCGGAATCGGCGGTCGCCGGCAAGAACGTTTCGTGCCTGATGCCGCAGCCCTATCGCGGCGAACATGACCGCTATATCGCCCGCTACCTCGCCACCGGCGAGAAGCGCATCATCGGCATCGACCGTGTGGTCACCGGCCAGCGCCAGGACGGCTCGACCTTTCCCATGAAGCTCGAAGTCGGCGAGATGCAGTCAGGTGAGCGCCGTTTCTTTACCGGCTTCATCCGCGACCTCACCGAGCGGCAGCAGACCGAGGACCAGCTGCATGATCTGCAGACCGAACTGGCCCGCCTATCGCGTCTCACCGCCATGGGCGAGATGGCTTCCACGCTCGCGCATGAGATCAACCAGCCGCTCTCGGCAATCTCCAACTACCTGCAAGGGTGCAGCCGGCTGCTCGAGCCGGTGCAGCATCCGAACGTGCCGAAAATTCGCGACGCGCTCGCCGAGGCCACCAAGCAGACCTTGCGTACGGGCCATATTATTCGCCAGCTTCGCGAGTTCGTCGCGCGGGGAGAAACGGAGAAGCACCCCGAAAATATCAGCAAGCTGGTCGAAGAGGCGAGCGCGCTGGCTCTGGTGGGGGCCAAGGAGGTAGGGGTCAAGACCTTGTTCCGCTTCGCCAGCCACACCGACGCGGTCCTCGTCGAGAAGGTGCAGATTCAACAGGTGCTGCTCAATCTCATGCGCAACGCTATCGAGGCCATGCATGGCTGCGAGCGAAAGGAATTGTCGGTCTCGACGAGAGCGGCGCGGGACGACATGATCGAGGTCAGCGTCGCCGACACGGGCAGCGGCGTGTCCGAGGAAATCGCCGACCGCCTGTTTCAGCCCTTCGTGACGACCAAACCCGCCGGCATGGGCGTTGGTCTGTCGATCTCCAAGCGCATCATCGAGGCGCATGGCGGCAACATCTGGGCCGAGCGCAACAAAGGCGGCGGAACCGTGTTCCGCTTCACCTTGCAGTTGGCGCCTGAGGTAGCTTCCGATGCAGGATAGGGGCATCGTTCATATCGTCGATGACGACGAGGCTGTACGGAAATCGCTCGCGTTCCTGCTGAGCTCGGCTGGGCACGCCGTACGCCTATACGACTCGGCGACGGCCTTCCTCGGCGATCTTCCCAACCTCACCGGCGGATGCCTGATCACCGACATACGCATGCCCGACATGACCGGACTCGAGCTGCTCCATCAGATGAAGGCCAAGGCGTGCGCACTACCGGCCATCGTCATCACCGGCCACGGCGACGTGCCCTTGGCGGTCGAGGCGATGAAGGCCGGCGCCGTTGATTTCATCGAGAAGCCGTTCGATGATCAGGCGATCCTGGGCGCCGTGCAGGCCGCCTTGGAACGCCGCGGGGACGGGCAGGGAGGTGACGCGCCGGTCATCGTCGCGAGGCTTGCCTCCCTGTCGGAGCGCGAGCGCCAAGTGTTGGAGGGCCTGATCGCGGGCCAGCCCAACAAGACCATCGCCTACGATCTCGGTATCAGCCCACGCACCGTAGAGGTCTATCGCGCCAATCTGATGGCCAAGATGGAAGCCAAAAGCCTGTCGGAGCTGATCCGCATGGCGATCCTGGCCAGCGTTGCTCCCGCACGGCGCAACGCAGGTTCGCGCTGACGCCCGGCACGCATTTGGCACCCCTTGACGCAGCTCAAAGCCGTGTTGCCGCCATCGGCTTAGCGTCCCGCCAAGCTTGATCGGTCGGAACGCCGCGACATGCGCTGAAGGAGGTGGATTTGGCCGAAGCCACAACAATTCTGATCGCCGTCGGCGACGGGGTCCTGGCCGATTCGCTGCGCTTCTCGCTCGAGCTTGAGGGCTTCGGCGTCACGCTTTGCGACGAGTTCTCGCTCCTGCGCACCATTGCTGTCCATGCAAGGCAAGGCTGCCTCGTAGTCGACCAGGGCGTTTACGCGCGCATGGACCGCGACCGCGCATTGACCGGGCAGGGCATCCCGGTGGTGCTAATCGTCGGACATCGGACCGAGCAGGTGGTCGCCGGTGCCATGGCCGCCGGCGTGACCAAGGTCGTGGAATCGCCACTGCTCGGCGAGGTGTTGTTCGATGCCATCAAGGCGGCGCTGAACGGCAGCCCGTCTCGGGTCGCCCAGCGTCCGTCCTGAGCGAGAATCCACCGTTTCGTCAAGGGCCGCCGGCGCAACTCCGTATTTTCCCTTAGGGAGCCGACACGAATTTCCGCGTCGCGGTGCGGGGCGTACTGGTTTGCGTCAGACGGCACCTACTCTCCGGAGGACCCAAGGATGCTCACGCCAAGCGCCGCAACACAGTTCGCTCGTCCGCAAACTCCCTTTGCCTTTCCTGCAAGTCGCAAGCCCACGTCGTCCGATTCACTCGCTCCCATCGGTGTCGTCATGAGTTTCGGGCGCAATGCCGAGATCTACGCGGAGGGCGAAAGCTCCGGCTACGTCTACAAGGTGATTTCCGGCGTGGTCCGCGTCTCGAAGCTGCTCCCCGACGGACGTCGGCAGATCAGCGCTTTCCACCTGCCGGGAGAAATGTTCGGTTTCGAGGCTGACGACGTACACCATGCGTCGGCCGAAGCGGTTGTTCCGGTGAAGGTCGTTGCTTTCAAATGGGACGGGCTGCTCGGCGTTGCGCGCCAGCCCGTCAATATCGTGCGCGAGCTTCTGAGCTTGGCCGTGAAAGGGCTCAAGCATACCCAGGATCACCTGCTGTTGCTCGGCCGCAAGAGCGCGCTTGAGCGCCTCGCCGCGTTTCTGTTGGAGATGGATGCGCGGACCGGCTCCAACCACAGGTTGGACCTGGCCATGCCGCGCCACGACATCGCCGATTACCTTGGGCTGACCTTGGAGACCGTTTCCCGCATGTTTGCCGAGCTCAAGGAGCGAGGGGCGGTCAGGCTCGAGTCCGCACGACGCGTGCATCTGCTCGACGTGGCCGGACTGAGGGCGATGGGCGCCTGATTGCCGGTGGGACCGAACACCGGTTCTCGACCCTAGCTTTGGCCGCAATGCTAAGGCGGCGTCCCTGGTCTTTCTCGGCTCGCGAGGGTTCTCCATGCATTGGCTAATTGTTGTCCCT
>DASQKJ010000034.1:0-2012 GCA_035630595.1 Methyloceanibacter sp. | reverse complement strand
GGAGATGTTCCAGGCGGGCGAGCTGCAGCAGCTTCTCGCCGACAAGGGCATCGCCGCGAAGCAGAGCGCCTGACCGGCGCCGCGAGGTTCCGAGCTTTCCAAGGGGGCGCGTCGGCGCCCTTTTGCTTGCCCACGCGCCGTGCGGACCGCCGACGGGCTCGGCGGGCAAGGCCCGACGTCTCGCCGGCTCTCGTGGAGTGCATCGATTTCGATGCGAAAAACGGCGCGTGACGGTGCCGTTCGACGGGTTCTGGAGCGACGAAACCCGCGTGTGTGGCTTTTCAGCACTAGAGGAAAACCGGCACCCAAAGTAATTTCCAATGACCGACATTAAAGGTCGTCCCGAAACTACCGCCGACTCCTAAAGGGGGCTTAAGATGAAGAAGTTTGCTATTCTCGCCGTCGCAGGTCTCGCCGTGCTGAGCGCCGCTGCCTGCACCACCATTGGCAAGGGCAAGGGCAAGGCCCCGGCGCCGATTCCGGCTCCGGTCGTGTCCCGCGCTGGCTAAGCCGGAAACATCGAAAAAGGGGCCGGCTCTCACGCCGGCCCTTCTTCTTTCTAGAGCAAATCTGCAGAGCATGATGCCAGGCATCGCGCTCGACGTCTAGAATATCGATCACCTCAGGCGCTTTTCGATCGGATCACGATGATCGCGATCGAGGGCGAAACGATCGAATCGCGCGCGGTAATCGTTCGGACCGCTGGAATGCCCAGAGAAGGCAGAACACCGGACGGTGCCTCGATGCGTTCCGGGAGCTGTCAGTGCTGCACCATCTAACAACCCATCTGCGCTTCGTCGTCGTTGCGGGCCTCTGCGCGCTCGCGCCCGGCTTCATCGCGGCCGCCCAGGCCGATCCGGACGCCCGGCCCACGCACGACTTCGGGTCCTCGATCTCCACGCCATCGGCAGACGCGCCCGCCGCCTATGCCCGTGCCGGCGAGCCGCCCGTTTCGGGCTCGGCGCTGACCGCCAGGACCGGTCCCAAGACCAAGGCGACCGCCGTCGGCCGCAAGGGTAACGCCAGGGACGCCGGCCAACCCTTTATCGAATTCCGCTCGCGCTATGCCCTGAGCTACGGCCACACCTTCGTGGTGTTCGGACGGCTCAACGGGCGCGGCGAGGTGGGCGAGATCAAGCCCGACATGGTCGCCGGCCTGCATCCCGCCGGCGCCGGCTCCGAGCTCTGGACGATCGGCCACGCGATCTTCGTTCCGGCTGAGACCGGCTACAGCGACGGCGATCTCGAGGAGCAATATGTCTCCAACCGCTTTCGCGTCGTCCTGACCGAGGAGCAATACGCCAAGCTCGTCGGCCACATCCGGCACAAGCAGAAGACGTCCCCCGTCTGGCATGCGGCGCTCTACAACTGCAATCTCTGGACCGGGGAGATCGCCCAGTATGTCGGCCTGAAGACCGGCTTCCATTGGCTCAAGCCGGCCGATTACATCGAGAAGATCAAGGAGATAAACGGGATCAGCGCAGAAGGCATCCGCACCGCCGCTTTCTGACGGGGCGGTCTGCGCAAATCTGATCAAGGAGGGCGTGCCTCGTGCGCGGCGCGACTGGTTCCGCCGCGCCCGAATCGGCCCGTTTGCGGCGCCTCGCCCTTCCCTTCTATCATCCTGGCGGGTTGACCCCGATGCTGGAGCCTGCTGCCTAAACGCATGCTCACATCTCTAATGCTTTCGGGATGGACGCCGTGTCGGCTTTGATCGGAAAGATCGTCTTCGCTCTCGGCATCATCGGCTGGTACGTGATCCGCTATCCGTTCGAGCGCAAAGCCAAGCGCGTGCGCGTCGTCGGCGATTCGCGCTCACTCTCCGAGCGCATCGGGCTGTGGTCCGCGACCGCCGGGCTCGGCGTCATTCCCATCATCTACGTGATCACGGGCTTTCCGCGCCCCGCGGATTATCCGGCGCAGCCCTGGGCGGTGGCGATCGGCACGGTCCTCTATCCGCTCGCCTTGTGGCTGTTCCGACGCTCGCACAAGGATCTCGGCAAGAACTGGTC
>DASQKJ010000033.1:0-3285 GCA_035630595.1 Methyloceanibacter sp. | reverse complement strand
GCCTTTGCCGACCGGGCAGGCGGCCCAAAGCTCTTTCAGCGCGGCAATCAGCGCGGCGATCTCAGCATCGGTATGCACGGGCGAGGGCGTGAAGCGCATCCGTTCGGTGCCGCGCTTCACGGTCGGGTAGTTGATCGGCTGCACATAGATCCGGTACTGCGTCAGCAAGGTGTCGGTTACCGCCTTGCAGTGCACCGGATCGCCGACCATCACCGGTAGGATGTGGCTCGGATTCTCCATCACCGGCAGCCGCGCTTCGTCCATCAGCTTTTTCACCTTGCTCACGCGCTCCTTCAGCCGCGCGCGCTCGATCTCGCTCACCTTCAAATGCCGGATCGAGGCGAGCGCGCCGGCGGCGATGGCGGGCGCGAGCGAGGTAGTGAAGATGAAGCCGGGCGCATAGGAGCGGATCGCGTCGCAGCAGGCGGCGCTCGCGGCGATATAGCCGCCCATCACGCCGAAGCCCTTGGCCAAGGTGCCATTGACGATGTCGACGCGATGCATGACCCCATCGCGCTCGGCGATGCCGCCGCCGCGCTGGCCGTACAGGCCCACCGCATGCACCTCATCGAGATAGGTCAGCGCGCCGTACTGCTCGGCCAGGTCGCAGATCGCCGCGATCGGGGCGATATGCCCGTCCATCGAATAGACGCTTTCGAACACGACGATCTTCGGGGTGCCGGCCGGCACCTTCTGCAACAGCTCCTCGAGATGTTCGAGGTCGTTATGGCGGAAGATGTGCTTCTCGCCGCCGCCCCGCCTGATGCCCTCGATCATCGAGGCGTGGTTCTTCTCGTCGGAGAAGATCACCAGGCCCGGCATCAGCCGCTGCAAGGTAGAGAGCGTCGAATCGTTGGCGATGTAGGCGGAGGTGAAGAGGAGCGCGGCCTCCTTGCCGTGCAGATCAGCAAGCTCGGCCTCGAGCTCCACATGATAGTGAGTCGTTCCGGCGATATTGCGGGTGCCGCCGGAGCCCGCACCGACCTCCTCGATCGCCTCATGCATGGCGCCGCGCACGAGGGGGTGCTGGCTCATGCCGAGATAGTCGTTGGAGCACCACACCGTCACGCCGCTTGTGCCCTGCTCGCCGAAATGGTCTGCGGCGGGGTAGGCGCCGCAGCGGCGCTTCAAATCGGCGAAAATCCGGTAGCGGCCTTCCGCATGCAGCGCCTCAAGATGCTGACGAAAGCGGGATTCGTAGTCCATTCGATCCTCGATCATCTCAACCCCAGACGGCGGCCTCTGCCCAGGCCGGCGGCGTGGTTATCGTTGGAGCCGAAAGCCCGCTCAGCGCTCACGCCTAAGGCTAACTAGCATCTATCATAACGCGGTCACAAGGGCAGGAAACCCATGGTTGAGCAGCATTTTTGCCGCATCCCTGCAGAAGAGCCGGCAAGCCGCAGCCCCGCCGCCACGCTCTCTAACCAAGGCCGGCGCGGCGGCAATTTGATGTGCCTCAAACCCATTAGATAGAAGCGGTGGCGGCCGTTTCTTTGCAGTTATGTGCCGTCAGCCCCGGCCTAACAGAGAGAATCAATATTGCCTCGATCAGGCGCCGAAACTGGCCACGGATTAGGCAATTGGCGCCGGGCAAGTTCTCTGAGCGCGAGCGGCGTTAGCCTTTCGGCATTTCGGTGCCTTGGGCTCGCGTCTCAGCTAATGTGTTGACAGGGCGAGGTTTTCATCGGCGCACCGGTCTTCGCCGGGACTTCAACACGGTGGCGGAAATGTCACAAGGAGGCCAAAAACAACCGCGCCTGCTTCGTTGGCAATTTACCTTCCTGCCCCACCGCGTATAACCAGTATTCAGAACTCTCATCCGGGGGGATTCCTGCCTGCACATCGCATGCGAGATTCGTCCGGACGGCCCGAGGGGAACATTCGAAGCGAGAGTTTGGATTTAGGCAATTTACTCAGGGAAGGTGGAGATGGACATGTTTGGGGGACTGACAAAAACATCCAGCCGCATTGCCATCGCAGCCGCGTTTGGCCTGTTGCTTGGCGGGTTCGCATTCAAGGCGACGCCTGCCATGGCAGCGGATCTCGGCGGCGATTGCTGCGCGGATCTTGAGGAGCGTGTGGCGGAGCTTGAGGCGACGACGGTCCGCAAGGGGAACAAGAAGGTCTCGGTGACCCTCTCCGGTTGGGTCGTCAAGTCGATGAACTACTGGGACGATGGGGACGAGAGCCACTTTGTGGTCGGCGACAAGGACTACGACCTTGGTAGCCGTTTCGCCATCACCGGTTCGGCGACGATTGCCCCCGGCTGGTCGGCTGGTTACAACCTGACGATCAACGCCCACGGCGACATCTTTGGCTTCGGTGCCAATCAGGTCGATGACCTCGCGGGCACGTACGGCAACATCTCAACGCTGTACTCCTACATCTACATCAAGAGTGACACGTTGGGCACCCTGAACTGGGGTCATTTGAGCCCGGCGTCGGACAACCCGGCGGTTCTGGCCGATCTTTCCGGCACGGTGATCGAGTCCAACTCGGTGTTCTTCGAGGGCCCGGGCTTCTTCCTGCGGGCCAAGGGCAACGGTGGCACCAGCCTGGCAGGAGCAACCTGGGGCAACTTCCTGACCTGTCAGGGCCTGGGTGCCGGCATCGGCACGGACTGCTGGGGCGCGGCTCAACCGGCGGTGCGCTACGATTCGCCGACTTGGGGCGGCTTCCGGTTCGAGGCCTCCTACGGCAAGAACCAGCTGACTGGTCCGTTTGTCTCGGCGAACGATGAGGACTTCTGGGACGTCGCCGCCTTCTACACGGCCGACTGGAACAGCATCAAGCTGTCGGCTGCGGCCGCCTATACCTGGATCGAGACTGGGGTTGTCACTGGCGAGGAAGTCGACCTGTTCCAGGCTGGCGCCAGCATCATGCACAAGCCCTCCGGCCTGGGTATCTACGGTATGGGCCAGTGGGAGAGCTCGGATGGTTCGCAGACGTCGCCTCTCGGCATTTTGGCGACCACGACATTTGGGCCGCCTACCGTTACAGCCGATTTTCCAGGCGGTGGCGCTCCGATTTTTGATCCCAACATCACGACCACATTCAGCCCTTCCTTCAGCGCGTCGGTGACTCAAAACAACCAGGATACCGATGCGTGGTACGTGAAGCCTTTCTGGCGGAAGACGTGGGGGGCGATGAACGGGGTGGGGCTCGGGGCGCTCGGTGCCACGACTTTCTACGGCGAGTTCGGCCAGTATAACGACCAGTTCGTGGCCGGTTCGAATCTCTGCCTCTCGGGCTTCGGCCTCGGGACGAACGTCGGCAACTTCTGCA
>DASQKJ010000032.1:0-17311 GCA_035630595.1 Methyloceanibacter sp. | reverse complement strand
GCGTGACCTTTGGCTAACGAATCAGTGACAGCGTGATCTTCGTCAAGCCGCCGGCCTCGCGGCGGGAGTGGAATTCGCGCCGTCCCTGCCACAATCCGGAACCAAGTGGCGGCGCGCGCGTTCTCAGGTTCGGGATTGCCGGTCGGTATTCAGGAGGGTAGGAATGATGGTCCCCCAAGAGCAACTTAAGCAGCCCAAAGCCACAGAGGCCTATGCCGTTCCCTTGGCCGCGATCAAGAGCCTCGGCTTCAGCCGCCGCAAGCGCACGCAGAGCAAGCAGGCCGACTGGCGGGAGACGGTGACGCGCCACGTGCCCGAGGCTTGGCCGGCTGCGCGCTTGGCCTTGCAGGCGCGCATCGCCGCGCTCGACATTGAAGGTTAGGCCCGGGCGCCAGCCAGCAGCCAATAAAGGAACCCCCCGGCAAAGCCTGCTGCGGCAAACACCGTCACAGGGTGGCTACCGATGATTTCGCCGAGATCAGCCGATTGCGGCGCGGCCAGAAGGGGGATGGCGGCCAGCGCGGCGCCTCCCGCCAGCACGTAATACATCCACGATCTGATTCTCAGCGCCTCGCCCACGACCACGGCGATCAAAGCCGGCAGGGCGGTCAGCGCCGGTCCGACGGTGCCAGCGAACAGCATCATGCCGAAGATCGGCGCGCCCCGCTCCAGCAGCGGGTCGTCCGGCGCCGCGGCGCGCAGCTCGTCGCCGACCCAGACCGCGCCAAGGGCAAACAGCACGCCAAGCGCTGCAACTGCGGCGATGCAGGACGCCGTCACCACCCAGATCATGCGGAAAACAGTGCGAACGATCACTCGTAACCGCCTAGGCCAAGGTCGCAACGCGGTCGCTAGCGCGCTGCTTGACGCTGGCGCTTTTCAGCTGCCCGCAAGCAGCCATGATGTCTCGGCCGCGCGGCGAGCGCACCGGGCTCGCATAGCCGGCGCGGTTCACGACATCGGCGAATTTCTCGATCTGCTCCCAGTCTGAGCATTCGTAGGGCGCCCCCGGCCAGGGGTTGAACGGGATCAGGTTGATCTTGGCCGGGATCTTGGCCAGCAGCCTCACCAGTGCTTTCGCGTCGGCGATGGAATCGTTGACGCCTTTCAGCATCACATATTCGAAGGTGATGCGCTTGGCGTTGGAGAGGCCGGGATAGGCGCGGCAGGCCGCAAGCAGATCCTCGATCGGCCATTTCTTGTTGATCGGCACGAGGGTGTCGCGCAACTCGTCGCGCACGGCATGCAGCGATATGGCAAGCATGGTGCCCGCCTCCTCGCCCCAGCGCGGGATCTCCGGCACCACGCCGGAGGTGGAAAGCGTGATGCGGCGCTTGCCGATGGCAAGCCCTTCGCCATCCGCCGTGAGTAAGCAAGCGTCACGGACATTGTCGAAATTATAGAGCGGCTCGCCCATGCCCATCAGCACGACATTGGTGATCTTGCGCTCGGCATCCGGAAGGCCGCGCTTGTCGTCGGCTTCCGCGCCCGGCCAGTCGCCAATCCGGTCGCGCGCAAGCATGATCTGGCCTACGATCTCGCCCGCGGTGAGGTTGCGCACCAGGCGCTGAGTGCCGGTATGGCAGAACGAGCAGGTCAAGGTGCAGCCGACCTGGCTCGAGATGCAAAGCGTGCCGCGATCCTCCTCGGGGATATAGACCGTCTCCACCTCCTTGCCGTCGTCGAGCCGGAGCAGCCATTTGCGCGTCCCGTCCATCGAGACCTGCTCCGTGACGATCTCCGGGCGGTCCAACCTGAAGCAGTCCGCCAGTTCGCTACGCAATTCCTTGGCGATGTCGGTCATGGCGGCAAAATCGGTGGCTCCGCGCACATAGAGCCAGCTCCAAAGCTGGCGCACGCGCATGCGCGTCTGCCGCTCGGGCACGCCGAGCTCGCGCAAACTCGCTGCAAGCTCGGCGCGACCGAGCCCGATCGGGCTTGGCTTGCGGGTCAAGCGGCTCTTTGCAGCGATGGCAACGTCGGTCGAGAGAGTTGGCATGGTCATGATCGCAGGTCGGCCGGCAGAGCCCAGTCTGATCCTCATATCATGCGCGCGGCGGAAAATGCCAAGCCTTCGCCCGATTTGCCGATGCCACATCTAGTTGTCGGGCATCGCCTCCTCGGCGGTATCCAACACTTTCTTGTCTGGATTGGCCTCGCAGGCAGCTTCCTCGGTCGCGAGCGCAAGGCCTGCGCTCAGCAACGTGGTGGCGGCAACCAAGAGGTAGAGGATCTTCTTGCTCGATCCTCTTTGCGGCTTCTGCCGCGCTTGGCGACGCGAGGCATGACCGAGGTCAGTAGCAAGGAAAGTGACGGCAGGAGGATTTGGGCAGCTTAACCGCTGCACTCCTTGGCGGCGCGCTCCAGCGCCTCGGACAATCCCTTGAGCGAATAGGTATCGCTCGTATTGGTGCCGCGTATGGAACGCCCGTCGATTTTCATCGTGCTGCCGGCCTTCATCGCCTCGATGAGCTTGTTCTCCTGCTCGGGCTTCTCGACGAAGGCCCCCTCGTCCTTGGTGAACAGCTCGAACTTCGCGCCGCCGACGGTCGCCGTGGCCTTGGCTCCCTCGCCGAACGGGTAGCCCATTTTCACGCTGACCTCCTCCACGACGTTGTCGCCGGGCCATCGCGAGATATAGAAGAGGATGGGGCCGCGCTTGACGGCCTTGGGGTTGATCTCCTTTGGCTTCGCCACGGCAAAGCAAACCTTTGGATCGCCGATTGCCGCATAGGCCGACCAGTCGTTGAACTTTTCGAGCAAGGCCACGTCTTGCGCGAAGGCAGGCGTGACGCTCAACGTCGCAACGACGCAAGCAGATCGCACGGCTCGGTGCATTCCCATCCCCGATTCGTGAGGCGCCCTAGGATATTAAGCGCTGATTTTCGTTTGATCACAAGGCCGGGTCAACCCCGCTCCCGGCGCTTCTTCGGCGCCCCTTGCACATGAGCCACGCCCAGCTCGGGCATTGCATACCGGGCCACCGGGCGCGAGGCGAAGCGCCCGAGCGAACGCAGGCGATCGTACATGACAATGGCGCCGGCGGTGGCGACATTGAGAGAGAAGGCGGCCGGAATGCGCACCAGATGTTGGCAGCGTGCGGCGAGGTCCGGCGAAAGCGCACCGCGTTCCGGGCCAAGCACATAGGCCGCCCGCAACGGATGGGGAAAGCTCGGCAGATCCTGCGCCGCGTCGAGAATCTCCACCCCGACCAGGCTGCACCCCTTGGGCAACTCGAGCTCGGCCTGGCTGCGCCAGTGATAGACAGGCAGATGGGTCGAGGCCTTCGAAGTATCGGCCTGGGTTTGCAGCGCCTTTGCATCGGCCCCGATCGTAAACGCGAAGCTCGCACCGAAGGCGTGGCCGGAGCGGAGCAGATTGCCAAGATTGACGGCCTTGGAGATGCCTTCGACGCCGATGGCGAAGTAGCCGCGTGTGGGCAAAAGTAGGGTTTTCACAATCCTTGTCTGCCACAAGCGCAACGCAAGCGCCATTATACTGGGACAGCCGGACCGGGGGGCGACCGAACGAGGAGCAGGGGTTGATGCGCGTCGCGCAATTCAGCGAATTTGGCGGACCTCAGGCGCTGCGCCTTGAAGAAGTGCCGTCCCCGACCCCGGGGCCGGACGACGTGCTCATCAGGGTGACGGCGGTCGGCCTCAACTTCTTCGACACGCTTCTGCTCCGCAACAAATATCAGATGTCGCCGCCGCTTCCGTTTTCGCCCGGCGCCGAGATCGCCGGTATCGTCGAGGGCTTAGGCGTCAACGCCGGCGATCTTAGAGTTGGGCAGAGGGTAGCGGCTTTTATCGGCGGCAATGGCTGCCGGGAATTGGTCGTCACCAAGGTGAAGAACGTCGTTCCGATTCCGGAAGGGGTAAGCGACGAGGTGGCGGCCGGGATCACCGTTACCTACGGCACCGCGCTGCACGGCTTGCAGGATCGCGCTGACCTCCAAGCGGGCGAAACCGTTGCCGTGCTCGGTGCGGCTGGCGGGGCGGGCGTCGCTGCCATCGAGACTGCCAAGCTCATCGGCGCGCGCGTGATTGCGGTCGCGTCCTCGAGCGACAAGCTTGCCTTCGCGCGCGAGCATGGCGCCGACGAGGGGATCAACTATGAGAGCGAGGACCTGAAGACTCGGCTCAAGCAGCTCACGGCGCCGAAAGGCGTCGATGTCCTCTACGACCCGGTCGGCGGCGCCTATGCCGAGCCGAGCCTGAGGGCGATGGCCTGGGAGGGCCGGTATCTCGTGCTCGGCTTCGCCTCCGGCACCATCCCCCGCATTCCGCTCAATCTCGTCATGCTGAAAGGCTGCTCCATCCTGGGCGTGTTTTGGACCGCCTTCGTCGAGCGCCATCCCGAGAAGCACCGCGCAAACATGCTGAAGCTGCTCGACTGGTGTGCGACGGGACTGATCTCCCCCCACATCCATTCGAGCTTCGCGCTGATCGAGACCGCGACGGCGCTGTCCTTGATCGAGGGCCGCAAAGTCACGGGCAAGGTGATCGTCAACCCGCAGCGCTAGGCCTTGGGCGGCAGTTCCTTGTCGAGCGCCCGCGCAGCAGCAGCTCGGTGCGTCGGCGTGATATGCGAGGCGACCATACCGACCACCGCGGTGAGCAGCGCCATGTCGTCGGCAAAGCCGAGGCCCAGGATCACGTCGGGGATGAGATCCGCCGGCAGGATGAAATAGGCAATCGCCGCGAGCAGCATCCCGCGCACGCGGATAGGGGTCGACGAATCGAGCGCACAGTAATAGGCGGCCACCAGGTCCTCGGCGAACGGCACCATCCCGGCAACGCGCTTGAGTTTTGCCCAGAAGTCGCGGCGTACCTTTCGCTCGCGCTCGGCAAAGGCGGCAAAGGCGACCTGCCGGCCAAAGGCCGCATCCTTAAGCTCGCTGGCTTCGTTCCAAGTGACCATCGTCGCAATCCTCGCAAAGGGCGCTAAAGCCAAGCCCCACGAGGAAAAATAGGGTAGGCGATGGGGTCCTGCAAGGATAGTTGGGAATATCGGGCGAGCATTTGCGGGAATTTCACTTTTCGCGGGCATATTGCGGCGAGCCTGTCAGGGCTCGGCCGGTGAGGTGTTGCGTTGCGTAGGATTGGTTGGAGGCCGCTTGTCGCTGCGGCGCCACTGGCGGCGTTCGGCATGCTTTGCAGCACCGTTCTGGGGCCGGCCGAGGCCGGTACCCAGCAGGACACGCCCGCCTCGCGCGGCAAGACTCTCCACGCGGTGATCGCCAGCAAGCTGCATCAGCTTGTCGTGTTGCGGCGCGATCTCGAACGCTTCAATTGCGCGGCCCCCGTCGATGAGCCAGTCATCGAGGGCTGCCGGCAGATGGCCGAGCAAGCGCGCATAATGGCCGAGGAGATCGAAGAGCTGAAGAAGCGCGCGGGTCCCGCCTGGACGAGTGAAAAACCGAGCGCTGCGGAGCCGAGCGCCTCCCGGGCGCGGGCACCTCATCCCAAGCCCTACACCTTTCGCTGGCGCACCGATCCCGCCATGACCTACCGCACGCTTTGCGTCAGGCTGTGCGACGGCTTCTACTTCCCCATTGGCAGCGCCTCCCCGCCCACCAGTTTCCTCGACGAGGAGAAATCGTGCCGCGCGCGCTGCGCGGTGCCCGCCAAGCTGTTCTACCAGCCGGTCCTCGCCGATGACGCCGGCGGCATGGTGGCGCTGACCGGCGAGCGCTATAGCGACCTTCCCAACGCCTTTCGCTATCGCAGCGAATATCTCGAGCACTGCGCCTGCACGCCAAGGCCCTGGAGCGCCGAGGCAAAGGCTGAGTATCGGCGGCACGCCATCATCGCCACCCGCACTTGGGCCGAGCGCATCGTCGCCGCCGGCGCTGGCGAGACGGCGAAGCTGCTGGCGGAAGCTGACATTGAGGTGGCGGAGCGGAAGCCCGCCGTCCGAGCAACCATTTATCGGAGGGCGACGGTCGCGCAGGAGTCCACACGTCGTGGCCTGTTCTGGCGGTTTCGCGGGCCCCGCGCCGCCGCAGCGTCGCGCGCGGCCCGACCGCAAGGGGCCAGCCAACCGCGCCGCTTCTTCCTGCTCCGCAGCCGCTGAGCCCGACTGCCACGCCCTTGCATGGGCTCGGGCAGCGTGCCATCTGACCCGGCATGGCCAAGCACCGCCTACTGTTCGTTTGCCTGGGCAATATTTGCCGCTCGCCGATGGCCGAGGGCGTGTTCCGCCGCGTCGCCGAGCAGAAGGGCGTGATCGAGATGTTCGAGATCGATTCAGCAGGACTTGGCGATTGGCATGTCGGGCAGGCGCCCGATACGCGCGCGCAAAGCGCCGCGCGGCGCCGCGGCATCGACATTTCGGGCCAAAGCGCGCGGCAGGTCACGCACGCCGATTACACCAGCTTCGATCTCCTGCTCGCGATGGACGGCTCCAACTATGCGGCGCTGACTGAGCGCGCCCCCAAGGATGCGCGTCACAAGATTCGCTGCTTTCTCGACTTCGCGCCAAAGATTGGAACGCAGGACGTGCCAGATCCATTCTATGGCGGCCGCGAGGGTTTCGATCACGCGCTCGACTTGATCGAACACGCCGCACGCGGCCTCCTCGCCGAGCTTCTGAACAACGCTCGCACGGCGAAGAAGAAAGCCTACTCTTCGAGCGAATAGGCGGCTTCGACCACATAGGGTCCGCCGCCCACCGAATTGCGCGACGAGTAGAGCACGAAGCGGCTGACCGTGAAGGCCTGGGGCCCGATGCCGCCCTGCCGCTCGAGATAGGCGGCAACCGTATCGGCGCGCGCGCGCCTCAGCCGCGCCAAGGTGACATGCGGCTTGAAGTTACGGCCCTCCGGCGGCAGACCTGCGTCCCGCGCCGCGCGCTCATTGGCGCGGCGCAATGTCTCGAGCTCCTCCGACGGCGCGATGCCGGCAAAAATGGCGCGCGGTTTTCCGCCGCCAAAGCTGCCAAGACCGTTCAGCCTGAGCTCGAAAGGCGCCGCGACGATCTCGCCGAGTGCATGGGTGAAGTCTCGGGCCGTCGGACCGTCGACATCGCCGATGAAGCGCAAGGTCAGATGATAGTTTTCCGGATCGATCCACCGCGCGCCCGACAAACCCGAGCGCAGCATCGTGAGCCGCTCCGCGATGTTCGGCGGAATCTCGATCGCTGAGAAAAGCCTGGGCATTTTTCGGACTCGCTGCGGACCATGGTCAAGGGCACGGGTTCGGAGTGTCAAGGTGGATTTGCTCGATTTCCTCAAGCACATCGTCCGAAAGCGTGAGGTCGGCCGCCGCGATGTCGGTCCGGAGCTGCTCGATGGTGGTGGCGCCGATGATGACGCTGGTCATGAACGGACGCGAGACGGCAAAGGCGATCGCCATTTGCGCCGGATCGACCCCATGCCGCTTGGCCAGCTCGACATAAGTGGAGACGGCGCGGGGACCGTTCCCCTTCTCATAGCGGCCGAGCCGGTCGAACAGCGTTTTGCGCGATTCTGGCGGCAGCGCGCCGCCTTCATATTTGCCGCTGAGATAGCCCTGGCCGAGCGGCGAATAGCCGAGCAGGCTCACTCGCTCCCGGTAGAAGATTTCCGACAGCCCGGTCTCGAAGGAGCGGTTCACGAGATTATAGGCGTTTTGAATCGACACCGGACGCGGCAGCCCGTGCTGCTCGGAGGCCCGGAGGAAGCGCATCACTCCCCAGGGCGTCTCGTTTGACAGCCCGACAAAGCGGACCTTGCCGTCGGCCACGAGTCGTCCGAGCGCACCGAGGATTTCGTGGACCGGATGGCTGTCCCCCTCCAAATGCAGATAGTCGTGTCCCTCGAAGATACGCATTGGCCGATCCGGCCAATGCAGCTGGTAGAGATCCAGGTAATCGGTATTCAGGCGTCGCAGGCTCGCTTCGACCGCCTCCGCGATCTGGGCCGGACTTTGCCGCGTCTTCGATGCGTCCTTGCGGAGCCAGATCATCTTGCCGCGTCCCGCGACCTTGGTCGCGATCATCACCTTGTCGGGCTTTGCGTGCGGCAAGCCACGTGCCGATGATCGCCTCGGTGCGCCCTTGCGTCTCCGCGCGTGGCGGAATTGGGTAGATCTCGGCGGCGTCGAAGATGTTGATGCCGCAATCGAGCGCATAGTCCATCTGCGCGTGGCCATCGGCCTCGCTGTTCTGCTCGCCGAAGGTCATGGTGCCGAGGCAAAGCCGGGACACCTTCAGCCCGGTTCGGCCAAGCTCGCGATAGTCCATGCCGGCCTCGCCTTCAATGCCACGGATCGGGGCGCGCTCTATTTCAGGGCAAAGCCTGCCGTGCCGCCGGCGATGCGCCTAGCCCGGGTCGACGCCGTCGAGGGTGAGAGCTCCGGTCGGCTCAAGCTGCTGTTCGGCCTGCTCGGTGGCGAAGAACGTGGTGGCGATCAGCCACAGCACGAAGGCGCCGATCGTGAGGAGCGCGACGACCGCGCCGATTTTGCCGAAATTCAGAGGCATGTGCTTGAGCTTGGGTCCCTGGCCTGGAGCCGGGGACAGTAGCCAAGTCGTCGGCCGCGATCAATCCGGCTCGTGCGCACGCCTTGTCAGTTGCGCTTGATGGTGTCGTCAATCCAGCCCTTGAACGACGAGACGCGGGCATAGACCCCAGGCAATGTCTCATGCGCGCACCATTCGCCCCAGCTGACGATGCCGACCTGGACTGGGCGCTCGCCGTCGGCGGCCGGAACCACCAGCGGACCGCCGCTGTCGCCATAGCATGAGTCTTTTCGCTTGCCCGGCTGCATTGCACAGATTTCGGTGTCCTCGACCTTGAATTGAGAATCCGCGTCTTGATAGGCCGACCGGCATTCCTGCGGCTCGATGGCCTCGATCTCGACCCAATGCAGCTTCTGCGGAAACTCCATCTCTTCCTGCATCCGTTTCCCGGACGGCAAGGAGTTGAGCATATCCATTACTGCCTGGTCCTTCTTGACTTCCCACAAGGCGCCCCAGCCCGAGACCACCAGCTTGGCACCCGGCGCGACGAGAGCCTTCTCCGCTGCTTCGTCGGCGATCCCGATCCGGTTCGCTTCGCCGATCTGGCTCTTCAGTTTGATCAGCGCGACATCGGCGGCTTTGCCTTCCATATAGGCCGGATGCACGATGACCTTCTCGCTGGGAATCTTGGTCGTGGCGCTGCGATCGGCGCTGCCGTAGCCGACCACCACCTCGGAGACATCGAGCACGCAATGCGCGGCGGTCAGCACCCATTTGTCACCGATCACCGAGCCGCCGCAGAATCCGACATCATCGTTCTGAACGCCGTAAATGCGCACCTGGTAGGGAAACTCGCCGTCGGTCGCTTCCTCTCCACCAACGATCATGTCTGTGTCCGGATCCTGGGCAACGGCGTCGTTCTGCCAAGCGGCGAGAACTGCCAAGGTAAGAGCCAGCGGAACACAGTGACGAACTCTGATCATGTTGGTCCTCCCTGTAACCGAGTTTCTTTATTGTCGAAGTTGATTGAACGGCGCGCGGCTATTGCTAGACAGGCATCATCCTATCTATTGGTCCGGCGGCCTGTACATTAAACTTTATTGAGCTTGGCAACTGGTGGTTGGGTCACGATAGATGTCCATTGAGATGGAAGCCGACCAGGATGCCGGCCTGGAAGCGGCCCTCGACGCCATCGAGGCGCGGGTCGATGCCCGTCAGTCGCCCAAAAACCTCGCGCCCGAGCTGCGCGAGCTTGTCGAGCGTATCGGCGCAGATTCGCCGCTGCGCCCGCGCGCGCTGCGCCTCAGGGGGATCGTGTCCAACCGGCTGAAGGACCCCAAAAAGGCGCTCGCCTATTTGCATCAGGCGCGGCAGGTTGCCATCACGCACGATAATCTCGCCGAGATCGTCAAGGCTGCCCGCGAGATCGCGGTGGTCCATGCCTGGAGGGGCGAGGATCGCCACGCGGCACTCGCTCTGCTCCACACCGTGGCCTTCGCCTATCTCGCCAACGACCACGCGGCGATCGCTTCAGCGCTCGGCGATGCCGGCCGCATCGAGCTGGAAGCGCAGCGCTTCGAGGAGGCGGCGAGGCTGTTCCGGCTCGTCGCCAACAAAGACCCGCAGACTCTGCCGCCGAGGGAGCTCTTCCGGGTCCGGGTCAATCTCTGCCAGGCCATGAACCGGCTCGGCGTATACGCGGAGGTGCTCAAATATACGGCCCCCCTGCTGGCCGATCTCGCCGCGCATTCCCTGGAAAAGAAACAGCGCCTCGTCTTTCTGACCCACCTGGAGGAAGCGCGCGCTCATGCCGGGTTGCGGAACCACGAGGCTGCCGCCGCGAGCCTTGCCCGCGCCCGCGAGCTCCTGCCCGAGGACCAGAATGAGTTCGACCACGACGAAGCCAAGGAGGCCGAGGCCGAGCTGAAACTCGCCCGCGAGGATTGGACCGCGATCGAGGACCTCAAGCGCCTCGCCAAGCGCTACACCGATCCTTCGCTCACGGTGCGCGCCGCCAATCTGCGCATCGTGGCCGCGCGCGTGCTGTTCAGGACCGGCCAGGCGATCGAAGCCGGCATATTGCTCGGCGAAGCGCTGCGCGAGGCGATCAAGGCCGGGCTTCCCGACCTGGCGCAACGCATCCGCAAGGAGATGCTCGAAGGGGATGGGGCCAAGCATCTCGACACGATGCTCAAGGAGAAAGCTGTCATCGAAGCGATCGGCGGCGAATGGTCGATCGAGCGCCAACTTATCCGGGTCGAGCTGCTCGGTGAAGGGGGCGGCGGCAAGGTCTATCGCGCCATCGATTTGCGCGACGGGCAAGAGGTGGCGGTGAAGGAGGTCAGCCTTGCCGCTCATGACAGCGAGAAGCGCAAGCAGATCATCGAGACGGTGCGGAACGAATATGCGGTCGCGGTCACGCTTCCCGAGACGCCCAGTATCGCCAAGGTCCGCGGCCTGCTGAGCGATCCCGGCGGAACTCTCTACATCGTCCAGGACCTCGTCAAGGGGAGCAGCCTCGGCAAGCTTTACGCGCCGGAGCCGCAGCCCGCGAAGCTTCTACCTTTCCTGATCGACGTCGCCGATGCGCTTGCAGTCTTGCACGCAAGCCACGTCGTGCATCGCGATCTCAAGCCGGACAATGTCATGATCCGCAAGGCCCGCCCTCGCGATCAAGCGGTGCTGATCGATTTCGGCATCGCCTTTGTCGACGGACATGAAGACACGCTGAAGCGCTACGGCACCCCTCGCTACATCGCGCCGGAACAGGCGAAGGGCGACAAGGTCGAGCCCAGCGCCGATATTTACGCTCTCGGCCAGATGATCGCCGAGATTTGGGTCGGCGAGGGACGCAAGGGAGTGATACCGAAGCCGCTTGGCGCGATCGTCGAGCAGATGCTGGCGCGCGATGCGGGCAAACGTCCTCCGCTCGACGCGGTCAAAGCTGCGCTTATTTCCTGCTGCGCGCCGTCCAAGTCCTGATCCGGCCCTCTCGCGGCTAGGGTTGAGGCATCGTCGAAACCGCCGCGGCCCCCGGTTGCAGATCAGGTGCCGCCGGAGAGAGGTCGACTGGAAGCGGCCAACGATAAGCATAGAGGGTGTACCGCACAGGCGCCTGCAGCAGGCCGCCGATGACGATCTCCAAATTGACCTTGGCGGTGACGGCGACGGTCAAGGCGAGCGGAAGCTCAGCTCCCGCATCCGCGGGCTTCAGGTCGGTTACAAAGGGGCCGGCCGGCTTAAGCTTGAGACTCAACGCGGGGGCGAACCGGGCATCGAGCCGCGCTGGCAGCGCGTCGATCGTATCGACGATGAAGCCATAGGCGAAGCCGGGCTCCGCCTCGAAGCTGTAAGCATGGGATGCCGTCTTGCGCGATTTTTCGGCCTTGAAAAGGGCTTCGTCCACCGGAAAAGGCTGCGCGCGCGTATTGCCCCCCGGACCCGGCAGCCACGGCGTGGCGTCCTTCTCCCCGGGCACCAGCACGCCGACGACGGCGCCGATCTCCTGATCCTCGTCCGGCGCGCGGCTCGCCGAAAACGCATTGAGCGCCAGATCGATATAACGCGTGAAGTTCGCCCCGGCCGCTTCCCAATAGGCCTGGTCCTCGGCGAGCGAAGCGAAGGCCGTACCCAGCATAAGATCGGCGAGCAGATCGGCGCGCTGAGCGTAATTGACCTGCGCTGCATCGACCATCCGTTCCGGCGCCTGCTTTTGCAGGTTAGCCGGTGACTTGCCGTCCTTCGGCCCGGGAGCAGGCAGCGCCCTGGTATTGCCGCCGCTGATGACGGCGATCACCTTGCCGGTCCACGCATCGACCAGGGGGCTGCCGCTCATCCCGCCGGTCGCCGGAATGCCGTGCTGCACCAGCAGAAGATTCTCCGGATCGTCTGAGCTCTTGGAGAAGAAAATATCCTTCAGAGATTCGACGGTGCCCTTGCGGAAGGTTGCAGCCGCCAAGCCCTTGGTCATGTTGTCGGCGCCACGGATCTTCTCGCTCGGGAAGCCGGCGGTGATCACGTCGTCTCCCACCGCGAGCTTCGGCGCTGCGTCGACCTCTAGCGGCTCAGACTTGGGCGCGTCCGGGTCGACATGGATGATGCCAACATCGTAGGCGCTGGGCAGAGACATGGGCTGGAAATTATCGACCGAAGTGGAGCCGGCTTTCGCGTAGGTCAAGGCTTTCGCCTTGAAGGCAATGTATCCGGGGTGGGACTCGACGTCCTTGATGTCGATCCGGTCGCCTTTGGGCCCGAGCAGATAGAAGGCCTGCACCTTGCCGCGCATCGCCTCGGTGACGTGGGCATTGGTGGCGAATTTGCCGTTGCCGATCAGGAAGGCGGTGGCCTCGGCGGTATCGCCCGCTGGGTTCTTCTCCACCACGAGATACACGCTCTGCAGCATGTGCTCGCGCACCCACTTGTAGTGCAATTGCTCGTAAACAGTCCAACCGATGACGCCGCCGAGCAGCACGCCTAGAACGCTGCCGCCTGCCGCAAGCCGCCTGGTGCGCGTGCCGAGGCGCTCGGCGCTCAGGCTGAGACCACGCAACCAGCCGCCAACTTCAGGCATCTCCTCGCCTTGTTCGGTCTTTACGTAGGGGCCGATCCTGTTTGCGATGTCCGCCTTGAACGCCGGACCGTCCGACTTGCCCAGCCGGAGCACCGAGCCCGATTTGACGGGAACGCCATTGATGACGGGCTTGCCGTCGACGGCGACATAGCGCTTGCCGAATAGTTCGATGTTGTAGTCGCCTGCCGGGCTTCGATTGAGCGCGAAGTGCTTCACGCCCACGACGGCATAGTCCGGCGGATAGACGACCTGCGCATCCTCGCGCGACCGTCCAAAGATGATCTTGGCGACGCTGTCGGCAAAATATTGCCGCTTGCCGGCAAGCGGTCCATCGAGATGTTTGATGGTAAGGCCCGGCAGCAGCACCTCGAAGCTCGGACCGCCCGCGCCCAAGGCGATGACGCTGCCCGAACTCACCGCCGTGCCGTCCTCGGCGGGCTGGCCGTCGATCTCGGCATCGTCCGCGCCGCACAGCTCGATGGTGTAGCCGCCGGCGTCATCCCGTTTGAGGACCAAGTGTTCGTCGCTCACGCCGATGCACTCTTCCGGATAAGCGATTTGCGCTTCCGCCGAGCGGCCGACGACGACCGCGCCGACTTCGTCGCCGAACTCGTTCCTTCGATCTTTGAGAGGACCGTCGAGATGTACGATGGTTATGGACATTGGAGACGCCGGCTTGGTCGGATCGCTAGCGGTAGCGCACGGAAGGTCGCGAGTATAGCGCCCTTGAGACCGGGAAGAACCGGCATGCCGGCTTAAACTTTGGCAACGGTCGGGCCCGCTTTCACCTGCGCGCCTTTGCGCCCGGCCTCGGCCGTGAAGATCGGCAGCGAGGGCCTGCTGCGGACCGCCTGATGCTCGCCCTCCTCCGCAATCGGGGTCACTTCCGCGCGCCCGACAGGCACCAGAACGATCTTGTCGCCGAGGTCGAACTTGGCCTGCGCCGCATAGGACTCCGTCGCCAGCACGCAGTCAAGCGGGAGACCCGGCAGATCGTCGGCGGATTGCAGCCTGGCGATCAGCTTCTTGTCGGGCTTTTGGTCGGAGCCCAGCACCAACCCGAAGTCGCAGATGATCCTGACGGCGAGTCTCGCCTCTCGCGCTGACCCTGCTACGGAAGCGGCCGCTTCGAGCGCCTCTCCGCATGACCCCGCGACGACGCACAGGCCTCGCCGGCCGTCGCGATGAGTACGTTCGACCCGCGATAGCTCTTTGCCCGCCCGCTTCGTCAGCCTGTCCAGCGCGCCCTTCTTGTCCTTGCCGTCGGGCGACGCATCCCACAAGAACACCACCGGACGAAAGCCGGGCGCGGCTTTCTCGCGCGCCGCGCGTTTGGCGCGGAGCTGCGGGAACGGGATCAGGTCGAAGGCGCGGTCATGCGCGCGCCAATCGGCGAGCACGCGATTCGCGCCCGCCAGCGTGTCGGGCCCCGTGTCATCTGCCACCGCGATCAGCCGGCAGCGCGTCTGCAGCATTGCCGCCCGTTGCAGCCCGAGACCCGCGGCATAGCGGAACGCATAGAAGAAATAACCGTCGAGATCGCGCTCGGCCGGGTCGGCCGGGTCCATGATGGTGAGCGAGTGAGCGCCCTGGCCGCCATCGAGAATGGCGCGGAAGCGCTTCTCCCATTTCCCGGGATAGCCCGGCGGGTCGCCGATCCTGACCGAGGTCTCGATGAAGCGCTCGGTGGCGAAGGGAAGCACGATGGCCAGTTCTGCGCCGAGCGACAGCGCGGCCTCCGCCAGGATGATGTCGGCGCCCGCGGCCAGCGCGCCATAGAGGATGCCGACATTATGCGCGGTGAGCAGTTCCTCGGCGCGCCTGCGGATCGATGCTTCGGTCTCCTCCTGTGGCGCCTCGCCGAGCTCGCTCCCCCGAAACAGATGGCCTGAGAACACCGCGACCTCGCGCGGGCCGAGTTCGGTCACGAACGCCTCCATGTCGGTATCGAGCGCTGCCTGCAGCCGCCGGAATTGTAGGATGGTCGAGGCCTTGGCGCCGTCATCGGCGTCCCAGGCCGCGCCCGCTCTCGCCAATATTGCTTTCGCCTCGGCCGGCTTGCCCGTGACAAGCAGCGCTTCGGCCAGCGTGGCAAGCGGCCAATATTCTTCGGCCTCCCGCGACAGCGCGGTGACGAGCTTCGCGGCAATCATCTGCGCCGTCGCCCGGTCGCCCGCGATCAGCGCCATGGTGGCGGCGTTGACGCCGGGATAGTAGCCCTGCTTATGCGCGTAGAGGCGGTGATAGGCATCAAACGACGCCTGCGCATGATTGCGCCGCTCGGCGTTCCGGCCAGTGTCGAAGGCCTTCTCCTTCAGGAGGCGCGCATTGAGCGCGGCGATGTCCTCGACCAGCTGCGCCTCGCGCACCGCCTCGGTTGCGCCGTTGGAGTCGCGCGAAGGCAGCGACTCGTCCTCGCCATAGCCCTCGTCGACGAAGGCCTCGCTCATGATCCGCTCCATCGGGAGGAACGGATTCTTGCGCGCCTTGCGCACCGCATCCTCGAGTCCAGCCAGATTTCCTGTGAGGGGAAGTGCCGAGCGGGCGAGCAGTTCGAGCGCGCCCTTGGCGTCGCCGCTTCGTGCCGCGGCAAGCGCGGTGCGGTGGTGCAGTTCGGGGCTCGACGGATAATACCGCAGAATATCGAGCCCGATATTTCGGGCGCGGATCAGATCGCCGCTGGCAATCGCCGCGTCGATATCGTCGATGGTGCGCTCGAGCGCCGCGCGGCTCCGCGCCGAGCGCAGACTCGCCAGCCGGCTGATCCGCTGATAGTCGAGAATCTCGATCTGCTGGCTGCGCGCGCCGGTACGCAGCAGCCCGGAGCGCTCCCATTCGTTGAGCCGGCGGCTGATCGTCTCGCGGCTCACGCCGAGATCGGCGGCGATATGCTCCTGCGCGATCTTGCGCGGGAAGCGCACGCGATTGCCTTCGGCGATGCCGATATCCGCCGAAAGCTCGACCAGCCAGTCGGCGAGCAGCAGATCGGGAAAGGCATGCGCCTTGTCATGCTGCTGCTTGAGTGTGGCGAGCAGCCGCTGCGAGCCGATGCGGATAAGCCTCGCGCGAAACACCGAGTCGGCTTCCATCAGCGCGCCGATCAGCTGCAACGGCAGCGGCACGATCGAGGCCGGCGTCAGCGCAAAGGCAGATGTCATGCGTTTGGCGGCCTTGGGCGACAGGCCTTGCTCCAACAGCTCCAGCTCGCCGAACACCTCGCCATGCACGATGCGCTCGAATCGGAGCGAGCGTTTGCCGGACGGCGGTTTCAGCTCGATCTGCACCAGGGGATCGACATGGAGCCCCTCGCCGCTCGCCCGCGCGCCGAGCAGCAGGTAGATCGCGTCGGCCGGATCGCCCGGCTGGAACACGCGTTCGCCGGCGGCAAGCGTGCGCAACTGAAGCCGCGCGCGCCTGACGATGTCATGCGCAGCATCGCCCGTCCCGCGCATCAGCGCTGACCCGGCAACCTGCTCTGGAACGCTCTCGCTCATCCTGGTCGCGACCTTGGCCGGCAGAACGCGAGCGTAGTCGATTTCGTGCATTCCGACCAAGGGCGCAGGCGCTGATGCGACAAGGCGCATGGTCAGAAGCAGATATATTGGTAGTGATAGCCGCTTAGCGTCCACACCGTGCCCCAGGTGCAGGACGGCGCGTAATGACCGGTATAGGCCGCGAGCGGCACCGACGCGGCGATCAGCGCGAGCGCGGCAAATGCGAGATTGTGAAGCTTGAGCATGCTGGTCTCCTGTTTGCCGCGGAACGTGAGCGCCCGCCGCTTGCCGCCAACATTGTCATGGAACGGAGAGCGGCTCTGTGAGGGGGCTCACAGAGCGAGGAAACAGGGACCTTGAGCGCATCTCGCGCATGTTCATGGCGCTCCGTCGCGCAGAGCGAGCAGCCTGTTCTTCCAGTCCTGCTTGTCGGGAGAGAGCTTGCCAGCGGCCTCGAGCCTCTCGAGCAGGGTCAAAGCTTCGTCGAGAGCCGCGCTCTTACGTTCGCCATCCTCGGCCAGCGCAACCTTGTAGAGACTGGCGATGACGTCGGCTTGCCATTGCGCGTTGTCGGGATCAATCCCGGCCAGACGGCGCGCGATCGCAAGGCTTTCGCTATAGGCGGCCATAGCGCCGCCGGCGTCGCCTTGCGCGCGTTTCACGTCGCCGAATTTGTCGAGGCTGAGCGACAGGTCGCGCTGGAACTTCGAATTGTCGGGATCGGTGGCGAGAACGCGCCGGGCAATCGCTACGCTCTCGGTATAGTCCTCGAGCGCTCCGGCCAGGTCGCCGGCAAACGCCT
>DASQKJ010000031.1:0-19720 GCA_035630595.1 Methyloceanibacter sp. | reverse complement strand
TTCGTGGCGACAGCGCCGCTAGTCCCTCCGAAATAGCCGTCGCGCTTGGGCTGACGGCCGCCAAGATCGCCGCGTTCGTCGGCGTGATGCTGGTGGTCGGCAAGCGCGTGATCCCCTGGATCTTGCACTACATGGCCCATACCGGCTCGCGCGAACTGTTCCGCCTCTCAGTTTTGGTGATCGCGCTCGGCGCCGCATTCGCCGCCGCGGAACTGTTTGGCGTGTCGTTCGCATTGGGCGCTTTCTTCGCCGGAATGATCTTGAGCGAGTCGGCGCTTAGCCAGCAGGCAGCACAGGAAACGCTGCCGTTACGCGACGCGTTCGCCGTGCTGTTTTTTGTGTCGGTGGGCATGTTGTTCGACCCGATGATCGTGGTGCGCGAGCCGATCCCCGTCATCGCCACGGTCCTGATCATCGTTGTCGGCAAGTCGCTGGCGGCCTACGGCATCGTGCGCGCTTTCGGCTATCCCAAAGCCACGGCGCTCACCATTTCCGCTTCGCTGGCGCAGATTGGGGAGTTTTCCTTCATTCTCGCCAATCTCGGCGTTGGACTCATGCTGCTCCCCGAAAAGGGCCGCGATCTGATTCTCGCCGGCGCCATCATCTCGATCCTGCTCAATCCGTTCATCTTCAGCGCGCTCGACCGCATGCTGGCGAAGCGCGAGAAGGCTGCGGCCCAGGCCGCGACGGAAGCGGCCGAAGAGGAGCTGGCGACCCGCGAGCCGATCCGGCCTACGGCGCTTTCGAGCCACGTGGTCCTCGTGGGACACGGGGGGGTCGGGAGTTTCATCAGCGGCGTCCTGGAGGGCGAGAAGGAGCTGTTCGTCATCGAGGACAATGAGGATCAGGTGGAAGCCTTGAGGCAACAGGGGATCGAGGCGCTAAGCGGCAATGCCGCGGATCCCGAAGTGCTTGCGGCGGCCAATCTCAGCGCGGCGCGCTGCCTGTTCGTGGCCATTCCCGACGCGTTCGAAAGCGGACAGGTGGTGCAGCAGGCACGCTCCATGAACCCCGATTTGCCGATCATTGCGCGGGCCCATTCCGAGGCCGAGTACGAGCATTTGAAGCGTCACGGCGCCACGCTGGTGGTCATGGGCGAGCATGAGATCGCCAAGGCGATGCTCGATCAGCTGGGCACCGGCATCCGGGGCAGTCATCAGCCTTGAGGCTGCGGTCAGCTCGGCGACACAAGTGCTGCGATGCATGTGCGGAACTCGCAACCGATGTTGCGCGTTTTACCGCTAATACTTTGAAACGGGGCCAAGTCCATGACCAGACCGACACTTCGGGAGAGCGATTGCGGCCGGCGCGAGGTTGCGCGATCTGCGCCCTGCGTGCTTGCCCTGTTTGCCCTGGCGGCTGTTGCCGTCGCGCCTTCGGCGCTCGGTCAGGCGGCGAAGGAGAGCAAGGCCGATGCGATCGGTCCTTGGGAAATCGAGGCGACCTTCAAAGGCGACAAATTCGACCGCTGCTCAATCAATCGCAGTCTGCAGGACGACATCGTGGCGACGTTCGTGCGCACGGGCGACGGGCTTGCGCTTGAGCTCCAATCGCCGAACTGGAAGCTCCAGCGCGGCGAGAGCTACCCGGTCAAGATGACCCTCGGCCCGCTCAGCTTCGACACCGACGTCGCGGCGGAGCCGAACTCCGTCTCGATGGAGATCAAGGACAAGAAATTCGAGTCCGGCCTTCGCAGCGCCAACGCCCTGAATGTCGTCGCGGCGGGCGCCACCATAAAGGTGCCGCTCGACCGAAGCGCCGACGCCTTCGAGCGGCTGGAGAAATGCGTCGCGAAAAACGATCAGGCGGTGCAAACCAACCCTTTTGTGGCACCGGCACGTCAGCCATAGCTGGCGTGCCGGAGGGCAATGATCCCGAATGCACCGAAGAGGCCGGCTCGCCGCACGCGATCCAGTCGGCGAAGGACAGCGGACCGGACGAGGAAACCGCGAAGACCGCTTCACCACACGCCGTCAAATCGGCGGCGGAGACCGATCGGGCACAGCACGACGATGCAACTCCGGACGCCAAGCCTGCGAAGCGGGGCAAGTCCAAGAGCGCGCGGTCTCGCCGCGTACCGTCCTTTCTGCGTAAGGTCGATCTGTTCCTGTCGCCTCGCCGATGAAGGCCGGCATTTGGTGATGCCAGAGTACGCGGCCGCTTGGCGCAAGGCCTGACCGTGGCTAGATTGGCTGCGGTCATTCCACGGCGAGGACTTATGCTGAGAGCGACGTTCTTCTTGCTCACCGGCTTGCTGGCGGCTGGCGGCGCCCTGGCCCAAGGCGATCTCACCCGGCAGGAGCCGATCGTGGTCAAGGTCGAGATGGGCACGGCGGACGATGCGCGGGTGTTCGCCCCCGCCGGCGTCGCCTTCGAGACGGGCAAGCTCTACCGGCTGGTCCTGCACAGCCCGAGCAAGGTCAAGCACTACTTTAGTTCGCCCGGTCTCGCCGACCGCGTCTTCACACGAAAAGTCGAGGTGAAGGACGCCTCGGGAGAAAAGACCATCGGCGAGATCAAGGGGGCCATCCGCGAGATCGAGGTCTATCCTGGCGGGACCGCCGAATGGTGGTTCGTGCCGGTGGCCTCGGTCGAGTCCGCAGAGCTTTACTGCCACGTCAAGGACGAGGACGGAAAGACGCATGCCGAGAAGGGCATGATCGGCGTCGTCCAGATCAAGTGATCGGCGCTTCCAGAGCGTCGGCCTCTTCGTCGGTGAACACGCGGCTGCGCGTCAGGAAGCGCACGCCCTCGGGGGCTTCGAGCGAGAAGCCCGAGCCGCGCCCCGGCACCACATCGATAATCAACTGGGTGTGCTTCCAATAGTCGAACTGGTCGGCATCCATAAAGACCTCGCAGCCGCCGATCTGCCCCAGTCTCACGTCGTTGCCGCCGACGCGGAACTCGCCTTTGGGGTAGCACATCGGTGCCGAGCCGTCGCAGCAGCCACCGGACTGATGGAACATCAGCGGGCCGTGCTTGGCGCGCAACCGCTCGATCAATTCAAGCGCGTCGTCGGTGGCGAGGACACGTTCGACCATGACGAGAGCATAACGCAAAAGCCGGCGTGGCGGTGGTGAACCTAGCAGCGGCTTGGCGCGTCCAAGACGGGTCCAGACCTCACGAGTTGGAGGTTGCCATGACTTGCACCAGCAGGACCTACCAAGCAGAGATTGCGGTGGACGCGGTGTTGCGCTCCAAGGCCCCGCGTGCGGCTCCAGGCGACGTGCGGAATGTCGTGTCGCTGGCAGCGTCGTCGGCACAGCAAGCGGCAAATGGCCGAAAACTGGCGCTGGTGGCAGGACTACGGCGGAGGGAGGCATTCCCGACCTTCAGTCCCGACCGAACTGTCGATCCCGGACGAACAGTAGGTCTGTGAACCTGGCCGCGGCACGCGGCGTCTAACACGTATCCAGGCCTCAAATGGAGGTTGCCATGACCCGCACAGTCCTCAGACCGGCGAAGCTCGCGATGCTCTCCATCGCCGTGTTAGTCGCATTAAGTCTAATGAGCCCGCCCGCATCGGCCCAGGCCGCAGACGAAAAAGATTACAACGGCGAGCTAGCTATCTTGTTGCTCGGCGGCCCATCTTTCCCGAAGGGGCTCACGGCGAACGGCTCACCGGAGCCAAGCACGAGCAGGCAGTTCAGCAGGATGATCGTGAAGAAGCTCGACAAGGTGCGCAAAGCGCGCTGAGAGGAGGTTGCCATGACCCGCACAACAATCCGCAACACGCTCTTCGCCCTTGCCGCGCTCGCGCTCGTCTCGGCCTTCGCGAGCACCCCGGCTTCCGCGCAGCGCCAAGTCCAATTGATGAGCAACATTTTAAAGGCCGATTCCGACGCCAAGTTGGCTAAACCTGGGACGCCCAAGGCGCTCGCAACGAAGCAAGGTCCGCGGGCAGTTACCAGCATTATCAGCGGTTTCAACTCGCGAGACAGGAGGTTGCCATGACCCGCACCCACGGTCTTCACCCTCGCCACAATGGCGCTGCTGATCGCCTTTACGAGCCTCACGGCTTATGCGCAATCGCAAGCCATCCACGATGCGAACGAGATCGAATCGCTCCGGATCAACACCCCTAAGGGACGCGCCACGCACTACCCGACGCGATGGTTTCAGGACTACGGCGGCGGAAGCGCAACGCGCAACCTCGACCGACATTTTCGTAACGCCCGCTAACGAGATCGGAGCAAGGAGGCCGGCGGGCAATTTTTACTGGCGCTACCGCTTCGCCACTTGAGCGCATCGATGGGGCTTGCGACGCACTCACCCCACCGTCGCGCCGAGAGGCGCGACTCCCTCCCCATCTAGGGGAGGGATGGTGCGCAACGCAGACGCTCTTCCCTAGAAGAAGCCCATCGCCTTGGGGCTGTAGCTCACCAGCACATTCTTGGTCTGCTGGTAGTGGTCGAGCATCATCTTGTGGGTCTCGCGCCCGATACCTGACTTTTTGTAACCGCCGAACGCCGCGTGCGCCGGGTAGAGATGGTAGCAATTGGTCCACACCCGGCCCGCCTGGATGCCGCGGCCCATGCGATAGGCGCAATTGATGTCCCGCGTCCACACACCGGAGCCGAGCCCGTAGAGGGTATCGTTGGCGATGGCGAGCGCTTCATCCTCGTCCTCGAAGGTGGTGACCGATAGCACCGGGCCGAAAATCTCCTCCTGGAAGATGCGCATCTTGTTGTGGCCGGCGAACACCGTGGGCTTCATGTAATAGCCTTCCGACAGCTCGCCGTTGAGCGATGCCCGCTCGCCGCCGGTCAGCAGCTTAGCGCCTTCTTTCTTGCCGATATCGACATAAGAGAGAATCTTCTCCAGCTGGTCGTTGGAGGCCTGCGCGCCGATCATGGTCGCGGGCTCGAGCGGATTGCCCTGCTTGATCCTGTTCACGCGGGCGACCGCCTTCTCGATGAATTTGTCGTAGATCGACTTCTGCACCAGCGCGCGGCTCGGGCAGGTGCACACCTCGCCTTGATTGAGCGCGAACATGGCGAAGCCTTCGAGCGCCTTGTCGAAGAAGGCGTCGTCGGTGGCCATCACGTCGGCGAAGAAGATGTTGGGCGACTTGCCGCCGAGCTCGAGCGTCACCGGGATCAGGTTTTCGGATGCATATTGCATGATCAAGCGCCCGGTGGTGGTCTCGCCGGTGAAGGCGATCTTGGCGATGCGCTTGTTCTGGGCGAGCGGCTTGCCGGCTTCGACGCCGAAGCCGTTGACCACGTTGAGCACGCCGGGCGGCAGCAGGTCGCCGACGATATCCATCAGCACCATGATCGACATCGGCGTCTGCTCGGCCGGCTTCAGCACCACGCAATTGCCGGCGGCGAGCGCGGGCGCGAGCTTCCAGCAGGCCATCAGGATCGGGAAGTTCCACGGGATGATCTGGCCGACCACGCCGAGCGGCTCATGATAGTGATAGGCGACCGTGTCGTGATCGATATCCGACAGGGCGCCTTCCTGCGCGCGCACGCAGGCCGCGAAATAGCGGAAATGGTCGATGGCGAGCGGGATGTCGGCGAAGGTGGTCTCGCGGATCGGCTTGCCGTTGTCGATGGTCTCGACCGCGGCGAGCACTTTGAGGTTCTCCTGCATGCGGTCGGCGATTTCGTTCAGGATCGCGGCCCGCTTCGCGGGCGCCGTATTGCCCCAGGCATCCTTGGCCTTATGCGCGGCGTCCAACGCCAACTCGATATCGGCGGCTTGCGACCGGGCGATCTGGCAAATCGGCTTGCCGGTGATCGGGCTGATATTGTCGAAATAGTCGCCGGCGACTGGGGGTACCCATTTGCCGCCGATGAAATTGTCGTAGCGGGGCCGCAAGGCTACCCGCGCATTCAAGGTCTCGATCACTTGATGGAGCATAGGGGTTCTCCCTAGAACTTGAGCCGCTTGAGGTTCTTTTGGGACCATCCTGGTCCCCCACCTTGACCTGCGTCAAGCTGAACCTCAAGTTGCAGGCTAGAGTCGCGGAACAGCGGCGGCGCTCGTGGCGTTCGTTCAATACTTACAACCGTCTAGGGAGAGGTTTGATGCGCAACTTCAATCCGATGCTGGCCTTTTTATTGGGCGTGGCGGTGGTGGGGCTCGCGGTACTCGGCTACATGCTCTACGAGCGGCAGAACCGGCAGGTCTTGAAGATCGACGTTCCGGGTTTCCAGGGCGAGATCACCAAGGACAAAGGCATCGACATCGAGGTCGGCAAGGACCGCTAGCGCTGGTCTCAGTCCTCACCCTGAGGAGGCCGCGGAACGCGGCCGCCCCCTGTGGCCGACGATCTCATGGCCGAGCACCAGCGGAAGCTTGGGCTGAGTGAGCTCGCCGTCGAAGATGTGGAGGTCGGTGCGGCACACCCCGCAAGCAGCGACCTTGATGAGAATCTGCCCCGGACCCGGCTGCGGCACCGCAATCTCGGAGGCCTTGAGCGGCTCGCCCACGCGCCCCAGCAACATGGCCGGCATGTGGGAGGGAATGGCCATGTCAAACTCCCGAGCAGCCGCTCTCGGTCGCTACGCCGTCCTGCCGGCCTCCTTGCAGGAAGCGGTCTCGCCGAAATCTTCGAGCGCGATCTCGGCGCGGCGGTCCGGCGGCAGAAAGGCGGCGATGGTCGCGGCGACGAAGCAATAATATTGCGCCGCGAACAGGGTCTTGTCACGGTTCGACCGGAAGCGCGCGGTCCGCTCGATCCTGTCGATCTGCGTGCGCGATGCCTGGACGATGTCGCGCAGCGCCTTGGTCGCTCGCTCGGGCAAGGACTTCGCTGCTTCCTCGAGCAAAGCATCGACCACGCTTGCGTCGAGCTTCGACAGCAAGAGGCAAGAGTCGCCCGCAAGATAGTCCTGATAGGCGGCCGAGCCTTTGATCGACGCAAGGAAGCTCGTCTGCGCCGCGACCACGTCGGCGGATGCCGATCGCGGGTCGCCACTCCCCTTTGCGAGCGCAGCTTCGATTGCCGCGCGGTAATCAAGCCATTGCGCGTCCGTGACCGCAATCGGTGAGTCCTTGGCGGCGAAGGCCACGATATCGCAGGCTGCGATATTCTTAAGGGCATAGGCCGGGCCGACGCTGAAACTCAGCGCCAGCCCGGCAAGCAGAAACAGGGTGGGTCTCACTCGATGCTTTCGCGAATTTGCGCGAGCAGCGACGAGCGCTGCGTCAGCGGGTTCAGTTGATAGCGGTAATAGCCGACCATGTCCTTGATCCGCTGATACTGCATCGGCGTGAAATGCTTCATGCAGGCATCGTCGGAATAATCCATGTAGTTTTCGACCGGGTTGAAGCGCGTCTCGCCGGGGCAGCTCGAACGCTGGTTGAGCGGGCAGCCCGAGGCCGAAGTCGCTTCGTAGGCGGTGTCTTCGATGTCGTCGCCGGGCGCGTCGCAGCCGCCTTGGAAGGTGTGGTAGAGCCCGGCCCAATGGCCGACCTCGTGCACGGCCGTCATGCCGAGGTTGAACGGCCAAGGCTGCTGGACCCAGGGACGGGCGGCCTTGGGTAGGCTGGCATGGTGGATCACGACGCCGTCGAGCTGCGGCATCTCCTGGTACCACCAAGGGAAGGTTGCGTAGCCGAGCAGTCCGCCCTCGGGCTCGGCCGTATAGAGGTTCAGGGACTTCGCCGTGTCCTTGCCGAGCGCATTCTTCATCTCGATCTCTTCATTGGTGCCGGGCTGATGGCGGAACCAGGCGCTGTTCTCGTGCAGGTTTACGTCGGCCAGCTTGAATTCGAGCGAAGCGGGCGCGTATTCCTTGTTGAGCAGCACCATCTGGGCCTTGATCTGGCGGTCCGGCAAATAGCCCTGCTGGCCCTCATGGAGGATATGGAAATGGACTGGGATCACCGTCTTGCCGCGGAAATTGACGCGGTTCGCCCGGAGCGCGCTCACCACGCGCCGCGCCTGGATTTTTTCGGAGGGGGTGGGAAGCGGGGTTCCGCAGCGGGTGAGCCTTGCCGGAGCGGGTGTGGCGTCCTGAGCAAAGACGGTGGCAACTTTCGCGGTGGCGGTGGCCAAGCAGGCACAGGCGGATGACATCAGGAAATCTCGACGGTTCACATTCACCTCCCAAATTGAACACGCTCTTCTTGCTCGATCGCAAATCTCGGCCCGCCTGCCAAGCTTACGATCGCTGCCGAACGGCGCAGGGAGACTAGCCGGAGAGCAAAAGCTTGGCTATGTCCGATCAAGACTTCTACGAAAATGTAATGTTGGCCGGAAGCCTTGGAACACCAGTAAAGACCTAAGTCTTCCCGCCGGCGAGGCGGCTTGCACGCTCGTTGAGCATGTCCTCGATCGGTTTGATCCAGGCCGTTTCCTCGCTCCGGCCCTCCCGCATCTCGCGGATCAGCGACAGGTTGCGCGCCGTGGTTTCCAGTTCCCATGAAGCGCGCGCCACGGCGAGCGCATCGCCGAGTCGCTCATCGGCATCGTCCCCGTCGCGGGCAAGCACGGCGAGTTCGAGCAAGGTGGCGTGGTCCCAATAGTCCGGCGTCTTGGACGCCTTGCGGGAAACGGAATAGCGCACCACGGGGAGAATCTCGGCCTGGCGCGGGTCCGGCTTGGGCATCATTTCCATCAATGTAACGGCATTGATGCCGGGATAGGCGTCGCGCCAATCCGCCTCGAAGCCCGCCAGATAGGTGTCGATCGCGTTCTTCAGCAATGCGCGCGCCTCGGGCAGCCCCTCCCGCTTGGCCAAGTCCCAGCGGTCCTTGTACATGCGGCCGAGCAGCCCATTGGTCTCGCTCGACGGGCCGAACTCGGCGATGACCTCGCGCAAGATCTTCTCGGCCTCGGCGAAGCGGCCTTCGCGGTTCAACGCGAAGCCGAGCTGCTCGCGCATCATCTTGGCGCGTTGCAGCGGAAGCGGCATGCGGTGATAGAGGTCGATCATGGCCGCATGCGCCTTCACGTCGCGCAACGACAAGAACAGATCGACGACGACGCCGGACTCCACTTCAAGCAGATTGGCGAGGGCGGACTCGCCGGCGATCTTCTCCACTGCTTCCTGTCCGTCGCGCACCGCCGCGCGCAGGCGGTCCTTGTAGCGTTTGGAATAGTCGACGGCCTGGCGGAAGATGTCGGTCTTGGCATGCTCGACCTCCCAGCGTGGCACCCCTTCGACCAGCTGGAAGATCGGGCTGTCGTCATGCGGGTTGCCGCGCGCGGCGATCAGCTGCTTGGTGATCTGGTCGAGGGTCAGCTCGGCGTCGACCGGCTCACCCGCGCCGTCGGTCTTGTAGGCGAGCCCGCGCACCAGAGCGATGTCGAACGGCAGCACCGTGCCTTCGCCGAACACGATCACCGTCGAGCGCGGCCGCATCGCGTGGCGGATGCCGAGTTCGTAGAACACATTGGGGTTGGCGCCGGTGATGTCTGCCACGGCGTAGTGGCAGAGCATCAGCCGCTCAAACATCGGCTTGTGGATCGTGCCGCCGATCTTCTCCTCGTCGGCGCGGATCGGCTCGAGGCCTGCGCGTTCGACGGCAGGCGCGATGATCTTGGTATAGACGGAATCGAAATTGGTGACGCGCCCGCCGGCGTCCATCTTCTTGCCGAACGGCATCAGCACGAAGCAGAGCGGGGCTAGCTGGTCACCCTCGTCCATCGCAATTCCTCATCCGCCGGCGCGCATCTCCAGCGCTGGATGGGGTTCTAGCACGGAGTCTAGTGACGGAGCAGAGGCCAGCCTTGCGGGCTCGGGCGAAGCGCCGGGAGGTCGAGCTCGGGACCTGACGCCTGTTCGTAGGCGCCGGACGGACGCGCGCTCGCGGGACCCATCAGATGCCGCCCCGGTACGAGCGAGGACTGCGCCCAGAGCGCCGTGAAAGCGAGCCGGCCGAGCCTGGCCGACTCGGGAGCTTCCTCCTCGAATAGAGCCAGCGCGTTGCGCTTGTCTGCATCGCGGCGCATGGCGTCGCCGAACCAGCACAGAGCATCGCCATAGATCACTTGCTCATGCGCCTCCAACAGGCGCGGGTTGCGTGCCCAGCGGATCAGTTCATGCGATGGCCGTTGCGGGGCAAGCTCGGAAAGGCCCGCGAAGAGCTGCCTGAGATCGTCTTCGGGCTCGATCCTGGCAAGGATCACCTTGGCCCATGCGCCCGCGCGCTGCAGCGCGCCCTTCATGCCGATCAGCGCCTTGGCCGGATCGGATTCGGCGGAACGCAGGATCATGGTTAGGGCTGAGCCGGCGGTAGCGGTCTCGACGCAGCGCGACATCATCTTGAGATGCCGGCGCAGTTCGCTCTGTCGCAAATCCCCCGAATTTTCCGTACCGACCAAAACGCGCATGTTCCCCCTCGCATTTTCGGAATTGCTGGCAAACGGACGCTAAGGCGCGCGCGTTCGCCTCGCCATGAATAGCAAGAACAGGGTTAAGGAAGACTTGAGGCCCGTGCCTTTGGCGCACGACGTCGACTTCGGCCGTCGCGTTAAGCTTTCGGTAAACTGAGTTAAGCCGACGCCGAAACTTGAGCGAGGGTGGAAGCCGATCGCGCCGCGAAGAACGGGGATGGGAGCAAAAGCGATACAGGGCTCTGGCGCAGTGCCGAGCCGGCGCAGCAAGCGGAGCATCTGGTTACTCGAACGCGACTAGGACCCTCTAGGTCCCCCGCACCGCCGGTGCCCACTGGCGGTGTCTGCCCCAAGCGCATGTGAGGCCTAAATTGTGTCGCTGTTGCGACCGGGCGGCGGCTTCCGAAAAGAGCCTCATCTTGACGCCGAGCTATTAGGATTTGGGCCGTTCGGCGCGCCACCCCCCTCATTCTGAGGAGGGCCAACGGCCCGTCTCGAGGGAAGAAATTCTCATAAGCCGGACGCGAATGCGCGCCGCGGCAAGAAGAGCGCATGTCTGGCTTGCTGGCGAATTCACGCTGTATAAGGAACAATCGTGCCATATCGCGCAGCGGCGCCTGCCGATGCCGGCGGTAGGGAGGTGATCAATGCTGCCCTGGCTCGTGCTGCTGTGTGTCGTGCTCGCGCCCAGCGCGGCGTTTCTGCTGTGGAGCTGGCGCATGTCGCGCAACGACATGGCCTTGATGCGCGCGACCAAGACGACGCCGGCTGCAGATATTGCCAAGCTGCCGCCCGGGAGCCTGGTTGAGGTCAAGGGTCGGCTGCGCTGCGCCGCGCCGATCACCGGCGATCTGTCGAAAAGCCCCTGCGCCCATTTCGCCGCGACCGTCGAGCGTGATTACGAGCGGCTCGAATACGACGCGAGCCGGAAGGCGAGCTACCGGGTGCGAAGGACCGCATGCGAGCACGCCAACACGATGTCTGCGTCCTTCGAAATCGAGGATGACAGCGGGAGGGCCACGGTCCTGCCCGAGGGGGCGGTCATCGAAGGGATCGAAGCGGTCGACAGATACGAGGTCGAGCGCGACAGCGCGTCGAAGGGAGCCGGCGCCACCGACCAGGACTTGACGCTCGGACGCCGCTACACAGAGACGCATTTGCCGCTCGACGTAGAGGTCTATGTGCTCGGCGTCGTCGGCAAGGACCGCTGCATCGTCGCGCCTGAAGCCGACAGCAAAGGGCAGCGCTTCCTCATCAGCGTCAATTCCGAGGAGGCGCGTGCGGCGGCGCTCGGCGGCAGAGGCAAGTGGATGCTGGGGCTAGGGCTCGGCTCGTTGCTCGGCGCCGTGCTGTGTTTCGGCGCAGCCGGCTGGCTGGTGTGGAGTGGGCTGCATCAGGTCGATCCACCGCCAGAAGTGCTGCAAAGCGAGAGTGCCTGGTAGAGAGGCAATTTCGGGTTTGGACAAAACGCGCGCTTGCGTCGGCGCATTGACTCCGCGAAGGAGTAGGGCATGGCCTTTTACCTGGTTTGCGCCGTACCCAAGCACGGCCTGATGGAAGAGCTCTCGGCGCGACTTGCGCAGGACGAGTTCATCGCGGTCAAGCCGTTCGGGCGCACGCTCACGCATTCGCTGCGCAATGCGCGGATGCGCCGGGACGGCTTGGCGGTGCGGGAGGAAGAGGATTATTGCTCGTCACCGCTCGCCCAAGAGCGCGAGGCCATACTCGATGCCTATTTCGGCGATCTTCGCGTCGAGGAGGTGAATGATGGCGAGGCCTGGGAACGGATCGAAGGGTTGCCGCGCCTGTTTCCAGAATTCGAGACATGACGAATACGGTTGGTGTCGGCTGAAAGCAGGCATACATAACGGCGCATGACCGAGCCGATCACCAAAGAGCGCGTGCTTGATGCGCTGAAGCGGGTCAAAGCGCCCGCCGCCGCCGCCGACATCGTCGCGCAAGGCCTCGTCTCCGAGGTCGTGATCCATAGCGGCAAGGTCTATTTCGCCATTCATGTCGACCCGGCCCGCGCAAGCGAGCTTGAAGCCTTGCGCCAGGCGGCGGAGAACGCGGTGCGTGAACTCCCCGGCGTCGAAGCCGTGGCCGTGACCTTGACCGCCGACCGCGCGCCTGGCGCCGGCCAAGGCGGCGGCAATGGCAGCGGCCAGGCCCCGCCGCAGCAGGGCTCGCCCTTCACGCGGCCCGGCGCCGCACGCGACGCCCGCCACCGCCCCGGCGGCGTGCCGGGCGTCGCCAATATCGTCGCCGTCGCTTCGGGCAAAGGCGGCGTCGGCAAATCGACGACCGCGGTCAATCTCGCGCTCGCATTGAAGGAGATGGGTTTGAAGGTCGGTGTTCTCGATGCCGATATCTACGGTCCATCGATGCCGCGGCTGCTCGGCCTCAAAGGCCAGCCGCAGCAGGTCGGCGGCAACAAGCTCGCGCCGATGCAGGCTTACGGGCTCAAGGTCATGTCGATGGGTTTCCTGGTCGACGAGGAGACGCCGATGATCTGGCGCGGGCCGATGGTGATGTCGGCGCTCTCGCAGATGCTGAAGGACGTCGCCTGGGGCGAGCTCGACATCCTGGTGGTCGACATGCCGCCCGGGACGGGCGACGCCCAGCTCACCATGGCGCAGCAGGTCCCGCTCGCCGGCGCGGTTATCGTCTCGACGCCGCAGGACCTCGCGTTGATCGACGCGCGCAAGGGGCTGAACATGTTCCGCAAGGTGAACGTGCCGGTGCTCGGCCTGGTCGAAAATATGAGCACCTTCATCTGCCCGCATTGCGGCCAGCCCTCCAATATCTTCGGCCATGGCGGGGCGCGCGCGGAGGCCAAGCGGCTCGGCGTCCCCTTCCTCGGCGAGGTGCCGCTCACGATTGCGATCCGCGAGACCTCAGACGAGGGACGCCCTGTGGTGGCGACCGATCCTACCTCGCCCGCGGCCGAGGCCTTTCGCGAGATCGCGGCGAGAGCCTGGGCGGAGCTTGAGCAGAACAAGGGCAGCACGCGGCAGGCGCCCAGAATTGTGATGGAGAGTTAAGACCTTGCGCAAAGCTGCGCGACTCAGCTATTTCGATTCGGGCGTAGCGAGTGCATTCCACGCAACTTTCGCTGTCCGCCCCCGTGCGAAACAGGCGACCCAACGTGCCGGTGTTTCTGATATACGCCGGCATCATTCATGCCATCGGCCTCGCGCTGTTATTGCCGATTGTGGTCACCTTGCCGGGACCGGGCGGCGAGATCGCGCCGGAAGCCTCCGCCATCGACGTGCAGATTATCCTCGCCGCGCCGCTCGCCGATAAAATCGAAGCTGACAGCGAGCAAACATCGGCGCTGCCTGCTGAGCCGGAGGCGGGGAGGAGATCCCGGCCGTAACGCCCGATCAAGCGGCCGAGCCGGCCGTTAATGCCAATCCCGATGTGCCCGCACCGAAGGGGGCAGAGGAGGACACGGCGCCTCCGCAGGAGCAGCCTGAGAAAACGGCGTCTCCACCAGACGAGCCTAAGGAAGAGGCGGCTCCGCGCGAGGAACCCGCGGCAGCGGCTGGACCGACAGAGCCGCAGGAGCCGCAGAAGACGAAGCTGCAAGAGCCGCAGAAGACGATCGCCAAGCCGGCCCCAAAGGCGGCAAAGAAGCCGGCCGCGGTGCGAAGCAAAGTGGCGAGGCCCGCGGTCCGGCGTTCGGCCAAGAGGCAAACCCAAGATGGCGCCGTTCAGCGGCGCTCTCAGTGGGTTGTTCACGCCCGGCTCGTCTGCCAAGCGGCGCTAACCGAGCGGGGGGATTTCAGGCGGCACTGGAGCGCGCCGCCGAGATGGGGGTGACCTTGCCGTCCACAGGCTTGGTGTCGGCATCGGGGGCGCCGGGGTAGCCGTAGAGGAAGCCCTGCACTTGCGGGCAGCCGAATTCGCGCAGCATCGCCGCCTGCTCCTCGGTCTCCACCCTCTCGGCGGTGATGGTCACATCGAGCGACTTGCCAAGCGCGATGATGGTCTTGACGATCGCCCGCATGGCCGGGTCGCGCGTCATGTTGCGAATGAACTGGCGGTCGATCTTGATCTTGGAGAAGGGGAAGCGCGCGAGATAGCTCAAACTCGAATAGCCGGTGCCGAAATCGTCCATGGCGATGGCCACGCCGAGCTGACGCAGGCGGTTGAGCTTGCCGAGCACTTCCTCGGTGTCGTTGATAAGGAGGCTCTCGGTGATCTCCAGTTCGAGCCGTTCCGGCGGGAAGCCGGTGTCCTTGAGGACTTGCGCGACCGTCTCGGCGACGTCGCCGTCGCGGAACTGGGCCGGAGAAAGATTGACCGATACGAACAGCGGCTCCTGCCATTTTGCCGCGTCCGAACATGCGCGCCGCAATACCCACTCGCCGAGCGGCACGATCAGACCTGTGTCCTCGGCGACCGAGATGAAATGCCCCGGCGCGATCTTCCCGTGGACCGGGTGTTGCCAGCGGACCAGCGCCTCGGAGCCGCATTGGCGCTCGCTCGCAAGATCGTATTGGGGCTGGTAGACGACCTCGAACTCCTCGCGTCCAAGCGCCAGGCGCAGTTCGTGCTCGACCATGCGCCGGCGTTGCAGCGCCTTGTCCATGCTCTGCTCGAAGAAGCACATGCGCTGGCCGCCGTCGACTTTGGCGCGCGCGAGCGCGATGCCGGCATGGCGGAGGACCGTCATCGCGGTGTCGCCGTCGGCTGGCGCAAGCGCAATGCCGACACTGGTGGTGATCAGCAGTTCTTTGCCTGCCACCTGAAACGGCCGGCGCAAGGCCTCAACCAGCCGGTTCATGAAGGCCATGACGTCGCCGAGATTGGTGATGTCGACCAGGGCGATGGCGAACTCGTCGGCGCCAAGCCGAGCGATGAGATCGCCATCGCGCAGGGTCGCCTTGATGCGCGCTGCGATGTCGCGCAGCACCAGATCGCCGCCGCTATGGTCCGCGGCTTCGTTGACTGCCTTGAACTTGTCAATGTCGAGGCAGAGCACGGCGATGTGCGTGCGGTCGCGATGCATGCGCATGATAGCATCGGCGAGAGCCTCGCCGAAGGCTTTGCGGTTGGAAAGGCCGGTGAGACTGTCGTGCTCCTCGAGGTAATGGAGCTGCTCTTCGGCCGTGCGCCGCTGACGCTCCCGCATCCAGGCGAAGGCGCCTGGCACGGCGATGCCGGCGCTCAGCAGGAGCAGCGTGATCGCCGCGATCAAGCTGAAATATCTGGAGAGCACCGCCGACTGGTCGCTCTGGTCGAGATAGACGACGAGGGTCCCGCGCGGCTCGCCGTTGAGGGCGAGCGGCAGTGTCACGGCGGCAAAGTTGGAGGGCGCTGACGTATCCGTGCTCCGATAGAGCGTGACTTTGGGCGCCTGGTCGGCTGGGCTCTCGAGCGGGGTTGCGATCTCATCGTCGAGCGTCATGCCGGCGAGGCCGCTGGTGAATGTCAGGACACCGGACCGATCGTAGAGCTCGTAACGCAGCAGGCGGGGGCCGTAGCCCGACTTGTCGAGGATGTCGCCGAATTGCGGCGTCAGGAACGGGCTGGTGAGAGCATAGAACAGCGCGTCCGGCTCCTTCAGCATCTGCGCCTTGATACGGGTGGCGGCAACCAGCGCCTCGCGCTCGAGCTCGAACTGGCTGATCTTGCTGGGCGCGACGAAGGCGGCGGTGGCGATCAGTGCGCTCAGCGCTGCCAGCCCAGCCCAATAAGAATGCTTCTTGATCGCCGCCAAGGCCGACATAACGATCGCCGCTAGGGTCCCCCTTTTTGACCCCGGACTGTGCGCGAAGATGCGTTAAGAACGTGGTAAGCAGTGTACTTAACGAAGCGTGGTAGCAGAAAAGCGAATAGGAGGGCTACGGAAGAAAGCCCGGGAATCGCTTTTTACCGGCGCTACCCGCCAGTTACGGACATCGACCGCATCGATAGCCGCTCGCCGCGGCCGATGACGAAGTCATGGCCCTTCGGTTTTCGCGCGATCGCCGAATCGATGGCGGCATGGAGCAGGGCGTTATCCCTGCTCTGCCTGAGCGGTCCACGCAAATCGGCCGCATCCTCCTGGCCAAGGCACATATAGAGCGTCCCCGTGCAGGTCACCCGCACCCGGTTGCAGGACTCGCAGAAATTGTGGGTCATCGGCGTAATGAAGCCGAGCCGCCCGCCCGTCTCGCGCAGGCTGACATAGCGCGCCGGGCCTCCGGAGCGATAAGCAGTGTCCTCCAGGGTGAAATGCCGCGCGAGCCGCGCCCGCACCAGCGAGAGCGGCAGATATTGTTCGGTGCGGTCGGTGCCGATCTCGCCCATCGGCATGGTCTCGATTAAGGTCAGGTCGAAGCCGTTGCCGTGAGCCCAGCGGATCAGCTCCTCGAGCTCGTCCTCGTTGACGTCGCGCAGCGCCACGGTGTTGACCTTGAGCTTGAGGCCGGCGCGGTGCGCTGCCTCGATGCCGCGCAGCACCTGGGCGAGATCTCCCCTGCGGGTGATGGTCCTGAACTTGTCCGGGTCGAGCGTGTCGAGCGAGACATTGATGCGTTGGACGCCGCAGGCTGCCAGCGCATCGGCGTGAAGGGCAAGCTGGCTGCCATTGGTGGTGAGGGTGAGCTCGTCGAGACCGCTGCCGAGATGGCGCGAGAGCGACCCGATCAGCCACATGACGTTCCGCCGCACCAGCGGCTCGCCGCCGGTGAGCCTCAGCTTCTTCACGCCGCGCGCGACGAAAGCCGATGCCAGCCGGTCCAGCTCTTCGAGGGTGAGCAGGTCTTGGCGTGGCAAAAAAACGGGGTTCTCCGCCATGCAATAGACGCAGCGGAAATCGCAGCGGTCGGTCACCGAGACGCGCAGATAGGTGACATGCCGGCCGAACCGGTCGATCATCGGCTGCTCGATCATACGTCCTCGGCGTCCTCTTCGCGTGGGCGCGGTTTGCCCTTGCGGGTATAGGCCTTCGGGCTCTTTACCACGCGCTTGCGGTAGAGCGCAGTGGCTAGCGCGGCGGCCGCGGCGCTGCGGCGTTTCACGGTCCTTTTCGCCTTCATCTTGCGGCCGGTCCGCTGCTTCGGTGTGGCGCGGCCCTTGTTCGAGATGACCGCCATGGCATTGTCTCTATATAGTGCTTCGCCCGTTAATAGCACGGCGCGACGCGCTTCAGGAGGCTAAGCATGGACGAGCATCGCTTCAACATGTCACTCAGAAAATACCTCAAGGAGGTTGGGGTCACCTCGCAGCAGGAAATCGAGCGCGTGGTGCGCGAGGAGGACCTTGGCGGCAAGGGCAGGCTGAAGATGAAGATGGTGCTGACGGCGGAGGGTACCGGGCTGGAGCACGTCGTCGAGGGCGATATCGACTTGGGTTGAGGCGGATGGCGATGGCTGAAGCATGGCCCACCGAGCTCAGGCTCGATAAGGACAAGCGGGCGCTCACTGTAAGCTTCGACGACGGGCAAAGTTTTGCGTTGCCTGCCGAATTGTTGCGGGTGCTATCGCCGAGCGCCGAAGTGCAGGGTCATAGCGAGGCGCAGCGCGTGACCGTGGCCGGCAAAAAGAATGTACGGATCGTCCGCATCGAGCCGGTGGGCAATTATGCGGCGCGCATCGTCTTCGACGACGGCCACGACACCGGCCTGTTCGTCTGGGACTATCTCTACGATCTCGGCGCGCATCAGGAAACGCGGTGGCAAGCCTACCTCGCCGATCTCGCTGCCAAGAAGCTCACGCGCTAGCCTGCGCGCTGACGACTTGGCAGTTATTCACCGGCGCTACTTACGACTTGGCCTCTTTGGCGAGCAGAACGCGCTTGCGCGCAACGCCGCCGCGATAGCCGGATAGGGACCCGTCGCTGCGCACCACGCGGTGGCAGGGGATCGCGACGGCGATACGGTTCGAGGCGCAGGCGCGGGCCACCGCGCGCGCGGCACCCGGCGCGCCGATCGCTTCCGCAATCTCCGCATAGCTCGCCGTGGCGCCGGCCGGGATGCGGCGGAGCGCTTCCCAGACGCGATGCTGAAAGGCGGTGCCGCTGATATCGAGCGGCAAGTCGAGGCCGCGCCGCGGCGTCTCGACGAAGGCGACGACCTTGGCGATGAGGCGCATGAACACCTCGTCGTTGTCGACCAGCCGGGCGCGAGGGAATTGCCGCTTCAGTTCGCGGCGCAGCGCATCGGGATCGTCGCCGAACAGGATAGCGCATACGCCCTTGTCGCTCGCCGCGACCAGGATGGGCCCCAGCGAGCAGGCGCCGATAGCGAATTTGATCTCGGCGTTGGCGCCGCCCGAACGAAACGCGGTGGGGGTCATGCCTAGCGTCTCCGCTGAGGTCGCGTAGAAACGGCCGTTCGAATTGAAGCCAGCGCCGAAGATCGCCTCGGTCACTGTGGCGCTGTGGCCAAGCTCCTCGCGCATGCGATGCTTGCGCTTCGCGATGGCGTAGGCCTTAGGCGTCACGCCAAGCGCCGATTTGAAGATGCGATGGAAGTGATAGGGGCTCAAGCCCGCAGATCGGGCAAGATCGTCCAGTCTCGGCTCCGGTTCGGTGGTTTCGATCAGGCGGCAGGCTTCCCTGATCTTGTCGGTGTGCTGCCGGAGGAGCGAGGGCTCGGTCGGCTTGCAGCGTTTGCAGGGGCGGAAGCCCGCGCGTTCGGCAGCCTCAGCCGTGGCGTGGAAGCGGACATGGGCGCGGTTTGGTCGCTTCGCGGGGCAGGACGGTCGGCAATAAATTCCGGTGGTGGCGACCGAATAGAAGAAGCTCCCATCCGAAGCTGCGTCGCGCGCAAGGACAGCTTGCCAGAGTGCGTCGTCGCCGGCTGCGTTGCGGAAAAGAGGCAGGGTCGTCAGTGCGGATGAAAGCGCGGGGCGGGGCATCGGCGTGTCCTCGTGAACTCTCCGGTGGGCGTCAAGGATTAGCCCTGCGCCTGGGCGCCCGCACTCCGGTTCTTGCGGTCAAATTCCCACTCAGCATACGCGCGGGGACTCTGTCCGCAACCCTTCAAGCGGCAATGCTCACAACGGACCGCTGCCGTCCTCCAGCAAGTCGGCGCGGTGCAACTCGACCCGGTAAAGCATGCCTTCGCCGCCGTCGGTCAGGACATAGAGCGCGCCGCTCGGATCGACGCGCACGTCGCGGATGCGGCCAAGCTGGTGCCGCAACAGCCGCTGCTCGCGCAACACGCAATTGTCGGCGAGCGTCAGTTGCACCAGCATCTCTCCGGCCAAGGCGCCGATCCAGATTTCCGTGGTTGCCGGACGGGTCTCGACGGTGAGGCTAGACGGGGCGATCGACAGAGGCACCCAATAATGCACCGGGAGCTCGGTGTCGGGCTGCATGCTGTTCACCGCGATCGGATGGCCCTCATAGTCCACGCCGAAGGTGGCCATGGGCCAGCCGTAATTGCCCCCGCGCAAAACGAGATTGAGCTCGTCGCCGCCTTGCGGCCCG
>DASQKJ010000030.1:0-6458 GCA_035630595.1 Methyloceanibacter sp. | reverse complement strand
GCCCATGTCGCGCAACATATCGGCGACGACGTGGGTCTCGGTACCCCCGAGCGTCGGGAAGGGGAAGGTACGCATCAAGACCAAAAAGGCTAGTCCGAGCATCACCGCCGCAATCGGCGTGGCGATCGCCATCCATTCCGCAAAGCTCACCTGCAGGCTGAAGGTTTGAAGGAGATAGCTCGCCGCAAGCGCGTTTGGCGGCGAGCCGATCAAGGTCCCCATCCCGCCAATGGACGCCGCATAGGCTACGCCGAGCGTCATGGCGGCCGCGAAATTGCGTCCGTCGCGTCCGTGGGTTCCTTCAGGCGGCAGGACGACGACAATGAGCGAAATGGCGATGGGCAGCATCATGATCGTGGTCGCCGCATTGCTGATCCACATGCTGATTGCCGCAGTCGCCAGCATCGCCCCGGCGAGGAGATTGAGCGGGCGGCCGCCGACGTAACAAATGATGTGAAAGGCGATGCGCCGGTGCAAATCCCAGCGCTCGACGGCGAGCCCGATCAGAAAGCCCCCGAGCAGGAGGAACACCACCGGATTGGCGAAGGGCGCCGCAGCGGCCTTGATGTCGGCGACGCCGAGCAGCGGCAGAACGACCAGCGGCAGCAGCGCCGTGACGAATAGCGGCAGCGCCTCGGTCGCCCACCAGACCGCCATCCAGACGCCGAGCGCCGCGGTGGCCCAGCCTGCTTGGGAGAGCCCCGCCGGCACGGGAGCGAGCATCATCGCCGCAAAGGCGAGCGGTCCGAGCAGCAGCCCCACCAGCTGGTAGGTCTTGTACGCCGCTTCAGACCCACGCTGCCCAAGCATGCCGCCCCCCGCGCCCGGTCAAATGACCGCCCAATCAACTTACGGGGGGAGACTGCTCTATCCGACCCGATTCTGCACGCGGCTTGTGGCTATGGCAGAACAGGCACCGCGAAGCGCGGGTCCACAGCAACGACAGAACTGGCGCCCTATTTCTTTTCCGTGGGGGAAGCCATCTTTCCCGGGATCACCTTCTCGGGGGGATTGGTTCCAGGCGGATTGATCGACCGGATGAAGGCGATGATCTTCCAAAGCTGGTCGGAACTCTTGATGGAGACAGCCATCGGCGGCATTGGCGCCGCTACGGTGCCAAACTGGTAGCGTGCGAAACCTTGCTTTTCGAGTTCCGCGGAACCCAGCGCGATGAGCCTGAACAGCACGTCGTCGGTGTTGCCCCAGAACCAGACGCCTTGACTCAAGGCCGGGCAGAAGCCGCCGCCGCCGCCGCCGCCGTGACATTCATTGCACCCCGGCAACCGGAACTGCTTTACGAGCTCCCCCTCCCTCGCCAGCTTAGCGTAGTCCGGATAGGGGCTGTGCAATTCCCCGGGGGGAAACTTTTTGATCAATTCGGCTGGCAGGGTCATGTCGCCTGCCGGGCAACAGGCCTCCTCCTTCGTGGTGGTCTCCTCGGCTGCTTGGGACAGCAAGCCGGTGCCGCCGATGCCTGCAAGGCTTACCGCCAACAGCGCAATGACAATCCTGGCCTTCATCGGGCACTCCCTCGACCGGCTTCTTCAGATCGTTGCGATCGCCTCGAACGCTAGCGCCCCGATTCCGCAGAACTCAATTCACATTTCGTTGTTTTCAGGAGCGGGCCGGGTGCTGCGGCGCTGCACACCCTACGCGCGGCGGATGCTGGCGCGTGACGCCTGCCATGCGGCAAAGCCTTTGGCGCGCAGCTCGCAAGCCGGGCAGGTGCCACAGCCATAGCCCCAGTCGTGCCGCTGGTCCCGCACGCCCCGGTAGCAGCTATGCGTCTCCTCGATGACAAGCTCGACTAGTGCCGCGCCGCCGAGCTCATCGGCCAGCCCCCAGGTCTCGGCCTTGGTGCGCCACATCAAGGGGGTCTCGATGCTGAACGAGATTTCGGTGCCGCGCCGGATCGCCTCTTCCAGCGCGAGCAAGGTGGCGTCGCGGCAATCGGGATAGCCGGAATAATCCGTCTCGCACATGCCGCCGATCAGTCTATGCAGTCCGCGCCGGTAGCCGAGCGCGGCGGCATAGACGAAGAACACGAGATTGCGCCCCGGCACGAAGGTCGAGGGGAGGCCGGAAGCGAGCATCTCGATCTCAGCGCCGGAAGTGAGCGCGGTCTCGCCGATGGCGCCGAAGCTCGCAATATCGATCATATGATCGGGCCCGAGCCGCTCGCCCCAGGCCGGGAAGATGCGCGTCATCTCGCTGCGGACGCGCTGACGGCACTCCAGCTCGACGCCATGGCGCTGACCATAGTCGAAACCGACCGTCTCGACCCGTTCATGGCGGTCGAGCGCGCAAGCCAGGCAGACCGTCGAATCCTGCCCGCCTGAGAACAGCACCAAGGCTCCGGTCTCGGCGACGGCCATTCCTATAGCTTCTTGCCGTCGAAGGGCGTGAGGGTGAGCGCGTCGACATCGACGCCGTCAAGACAACGCACGTTGATTCCGATGCCCTCAGACCCGTCCTCGCCCTTCCCCGTGGAGAAGGAGCCCACCCCGCAATGGCGGCAGAACAGATGGTGGATGGTCTTCTTGTTGAACTGATAGTCGGCAAGCTCGCCCTTGCCTGAGAGCAAGTTGAACTGATCGGGGCCCACATAGGCCCAGAGGGCACCCCGTTTCGTGCAAACCGAGCAATTGCAGGACAGGACCATGCCGAGATCGGTCTCGACCTCGTAGCGCACCCGTCCGCAATGGCAGCCGCCGCCGTATTTTTCCGTCTCCGGCATGAGAACCTTGTCTTGCGCCTAGGGCCTTGCGCCCGTGCGGCAACCGGATAAAACGCCCCAAAAGCGTGTCACGGCGGGCCGTGGCGATCAATCCAAACTTGCAGGGGCATCGCATGACCGTCATCGCCACCATTCTCGGCCGGGAGATTCTGGACAGCCGCGGCAACCCCACCGTCGAGGTCGACGTGGTGCTCGAAAGCGGCCATCACGGCCGCGCGGCGGTGCCGTCAGGCGCGTCGACCGGGGCGCATGAAGCGCACGAGCTGAGAGACGGCGGCAAGCGTTATGGCGGCAAGGGCGTGAAGCAGGCGGTCGCGGCGGTCAATGGCGAGATCCTGGCGGCACTTCAGGGCTTCGACGCATCCGATCAGCGCGGGCTGGACCAGCACTTGCGCGAGCTCGACGGTACCGCGAACAAGCAGCGGCTCGGCGCCAATGCCATCCTCGGCGTCTCGCTTGCAGCCGCGAAGGCCGAATCCGCGTCGCAAGGTCTGCCGCTTTACACCTATGTCGGCGGGGCGGGGGCGAATTTGCTGCCGGTGCCGATGATGAACATCGTCAATGGCGGCGCGCATGCCGACAACCCCATCGACTTCCAGGAATTCATGATCGTGCCGGTCGGCGCCGCCAATATTGCCGAGGCGGTGCGCATGGGCGCGGAAGTGTTTCATGCCTTGCGGCACGCGTTGAAGGGCGCGGGCCTCACCACCGCGGTCGGCGACGAAGGCGGCTTCGCACCCAATCTCGCCTCGACCCGCGAAGCGCTCGATTTCGTCGTTGCCGCGATCAAGGCCGCCGGCTATCGCCCCGGCGACGATATCCATCTCGCGCTGGACGTGGCGGCGACCGAGCTTTACGGCGAGGACCGCTATTTCCTCAAAGGCGAGAAGCGGAGCCTCACCGCCGATCAGCTCGTCGCTTATTACGGCGAACTGGTTTCGAACTACCCGATCTTTTCGATCGAGGACGGCATGAGCGAGGACGACTGGGAGGGCTGGCGGGCGCTGACCGAGGCGCTTGGCGACCGCGTCCAGCTGGTCGGCGACGATCTGTTCGTCACCAATGTGGCGCGCCTCGAGCAAGGCATCGACCAGGGCATCGCCAACGCCATTCTGGTGAAGGTGAACCAGATCGGCACCTTGACCGAGACGCTCGATGCGGTGCGCATGGCGCAGGATGCGGGCTACGCCGCGGTGATGTCGCACCGCTCCGGCGAGACCGAGGATGCCACCATCGCCGATCTCGCGGTTGCCACCAATTGCGGGCAGATCAAGACCGGCTCGCTGGCGAGATCCGACCGGGTGGCGAAATACAACCAGCTCATCCGCATCGAGGAGGAACTGGGCGCATCGGCCCGCTATGCCGGCCGCGCAGTGCTGAAGCGCGGGCGGTAACCCGCGCTTAACGGCTCGCGAGCAGACTCGGAACTTCCGCTCAGGAGAACCTTGTGGGTGGCCGGGTCAAGCCCTGCCATGACGGGCCGGGGATATCGGGACAAGATGCGGTTCAGGGCTTTCATCTTTCCACTGCTCGCCTGCGGCGCGGCCGGTTATTTCGCCTATCACCTCCAGATCGGCGACCATGGCCTCAAGGCCCGCGCCGAGCTCGAGGGGCGGAAGGCGGTGCTCGAAGGCGAGTTGGCCGGCCTGCAGGAGGTAAAGGACCGGCTAGAGCGCGACGTCGCCCTGCTGAGGCCCGAAAGCCTCGATCCGGACATGCTGGACGAGCGCGCCCGCGCCATTCTCAACCTTGCCCATTCCGACGATCTCATCCTGCTGAAGCGGCGCCAGCCGGTACCCGAGATCGCAGGCTCTACCCGCAAGCGCTAAATCCGTTCAGGGGCCTTCCGCCTCGTGCTAGCTTCGGCTGCGAATCCGAACGCCAAGCAACGGGACGACCGTGACCGCCCCAACCCTGAACCCCGGCGCCGCCAATCTCTGGCTCGACGAGGAGCGCAGGCGTCAAGCCGTGCGGACTCCGCCGCAATTGACCGCCGAGCAGGAGCTGGCCGCCTATCGCCTCATGCTACTGATCCGCCGCTTCGAGGAGAAGGCGGGACAGCTTTACGGCATGGGCTTCATCGGCGGCTTCTGCCACCTCTATATCGGCCAGGAGGCGGTGGTCGCTGGGATGCAAATGGCGATCGGCGAAGGCGATCAGGTGATCACCGCCTATCGCGATCATGGCCATATGCTCGCCGCCGGCATGGACCCCAGGCGGGTGATGGCGGAGCTGACCGGGCGCCGCCACGGCTATGCCAAGGGCAAAGGCGGCTCGATGCACATGTTCTCGCCGGAGCGGAATTTCTACGGCGGCCATGGCATCGTCGGGGCGCCGGCGCCACTCGGTACCGGGCTTGCCTTCGCCAACAAATATCGCGGCAACGATCGCGTCTGCCTGACCTATTTCGGCGAGGGCGCCGCCAATCAGGGCCAGGTTTATGAGAGCTTCAACATGGCCGCGCTGTGGAAGCTGCCTGTGGTCTACGTCATCGAGAACAATCACTACGCCATGGGCACCGCGGTCGAGCGCGGCAGCGCGCTCGCCGAGGAGCTTTACAACCGCGGCTCAGTATTCGGCATTCCCGGCGAGCAGGTCGACGGCATGGATGTCGCCGCGGTGAAGGCGGCGGGCGACCGCGCCGTGGCCGGCGCGCGGGCAGGCGAGGGACCGAAGATCCTTGAAATGCTCACCTATCGCTATCGCGGCCATTCGATGTCCGATCCCGCCAAATACCGCACACGCGAAGAGGTGCAAGAGATGCGCGAGCATCGCGACCCGATCGAACTCCTGCGCAAGCGCATCCTCGACCAAGGCAAGACAAGCGAAGACGAGCTGAAGGCGATCGACCGCGAGATGCGCGCCAGGGTCAACGAGGCGGCGGAGTTCGCCCAAAGCGATCCAGAGCCCGACCCCGCCGAGCTCTACGCCGACGTGACGGCCTGAGCAATGGAAGCCGCGCCCACAGGATCGGTCTTGATCTCGCTGGCGGTTGCGCTGATCGGCGTCGCCATCGCGGCCTGCATCTTCGGCATGGTGTCGATGGCCCGCGCCTGGCGCGTGTCGGCGAGCCACCCGCCTTTCGCCGCGCTCGGCTGGAAGAGCCGGCTGATGGGCTATGCGGCGCTGCCTTATATGCCCGAGGCGGCGATGGTGCATGTGAAGCGCCATTTCTTTTCCGTCATCGTCATGGTGGCGTGCCTGCTCGCGCTGATCGCGGTGCTGTGGATCGGCCGCTTTTAGGAGAGTTCATGCCAATCGACGTGCTGATGCCGGCGCTCTCTCCCACCATGGAGGAGGGGACGCTCGCCAAATGGCTGGTGCGCGAGGGCGATCTCGTACGCGCCGGCGACGTCATCGCCGAGATCGAGACCGACAAGGCTACGATGGAAGTCGAGGCAGCCGACGACGGGCGGCTCAGCAAGATCCTCGTGCCGGAGGGCACTGAGCATGTGCGGGTGAACCAGCCCATCGCGGTGCTGTTCGCCGATGACGAGGCAACGGCAGGGGCCTCACCCTTCGAGACGCGGCCTCCGGCCGCTCCTCAGGCTGAGGATCAATCGCGGCGCGAGGGCTCAGCTACTCACCCTGAGGAGGGCGCTTCAGCGCCCGTCTCGAAGGGTGAGGCCCGTGACATTCAACCCTCACCCCAACCCTCTCCCCAACGGGGAGAGGGTATAGGCCGCGAGTTGGGCGAAGCTCCTCCCGATATCGAGGCGAC
>DASQKJ010000029.1:0-38432 GCA_035630595.1 Methyloceanibacter sp. | reverse complement strand
CAGACGCGGCACATTGTGCAAGGTCAATGCCTCGCGGGTCAGCAGGCTGGCAATCATCAATGGCAACGCAGCGTTCTTGGCGCCACTGATGGGTATGGTGCCGGTCAAGCGCTGGCCGCCAACAATGCGGATGCGGTCCATGAGTTACTCCCCTCCCGCCCCTGCCCCAGTCGCTGCTGTGAAGACCCCCGTCTTCGTCGGCGGCCCGACCCCCGTCAGGCCATCGCCAACAGTCCAATCTACTCCCTTGGGCTTAACTCTGTCTCCCCTCATCGCCATCTCGGGGCGGTTTCTTGGCCTTGACCTGGGCCTTGCGTTTCAACAGGTTGGCGCGAAGCTGCTGGCCCAGCCGCGTCCGGCGCCGATTACTCTTGACCTGTTTAGGGCTGGTTTTGTCGTTAGCTTCGCCGGTCATCGCCGCCCCGCACCCCCCATCGAACTGTCTATCGCGAGTGGGGCTGACACGCGCCGCCTCCGCCTTGCATGCGGTTTCCCGCTATGGCAGGGTCGCGCCGGAAAACGCGGCCTTCTCCGGAGCATTCCGCTCTGCGAGGCCCGCCGGTTCTCTTAAGCCGTCGTAGCTCAGTGGTAGAGCACGTCATTGGTAATGACGGGGTCGGTAGTTCAATCCTACCCGACGGCACCATCAAAATCAGTAGCTTACGCTTCAGCAGTTCCAAGCCATCCCCTCCAAAGGTAACCACCTCGGTAACGCCAAACGGAGGAACCAATGACTGCATTACCGAAAACCGTACCTTATATCTACGCGGTTTGCGCCGCTGACGATGCGCGGACACAGTTCGCCGAAGACGCCGCCGCTCGCCTTCTCGAACCGTTCGCCAAGCTCGGCCAGTATGAGCGGGACGCCGCATTCATGGTGCTTGAGGCGTTGGCCCTCATCAGCCGGAGCCCGATGCCAACGAGGTGGCGGCATGAAGCCCCAGCGCAAGCCAAAAGACCTTTGACGCCTTGATAAACGCTCACCGCATCGCTTGGGCCGCTTATTTAGTCGAGGTCGAGTATCACATGGCCTACGACAAGGTGCGCCGCAGCTATGACGATGCCTTCGATGCTCAGGAGACGTTGTTCCTGAAAATCTGCTCTTACCGCTGCGGCACGCTCGACGAGCAGCGTATCAGGGCCAAGAATCTGCTGACCTGCCCGGCAGTCACGGACTTCTGGGACCTCTCCGCAACTCCTTCGGTCGATTGCCGCATGACCGCGCAGGCCTTCAGTCTATAATTGAACTGGCGCCCGGAGGCTTCCGGGATGCCCCCAGCATACAAACTCAGCCCCGCCGCTAGCGGGGCTTTTTGTTGCTCATGGAAAGGGCAAGAATTTTCATCCGACTTGTGGCTAAAGCCACAGCGAATTTTCCGCGCAGGGCGCGATGCTCTCCCCTTCAGGATCAGAACAGCAAAGGAGATCGTCATGCTTTACCGTTCAGACCCGCGCTCGATGCCCCGATATGAATGGCCCACGCGCTGGAATATAATGCCGGTTGAGGTCGATGCGGTGATACGCACGGCCCAAGCGTTGCAACAGATCGCTACGCAGCTGGCGCAAATCGGTCAGAAGCCAAAGCGTCCCGCCAAAACCAACGAGCCTCACCCCCGCAAAGGCTGAAGCCGTCATCGTCGATGTGGCCAACTCGACCTCGACGCTAGCTCGGCAGAGCCGGGCGCCCGCTTCGGCGGGCGCCCATTTTTACGCGCTTAGGAAGCCAATTTGCTTTCGCGTCTCGCCCTTGGGCAACTTTTCCCTAACCAGAAGGACGTGCACTTGACTGATGCTGAGCAATGACGACTTCATTGCCTGCGTTGTTCTCGCCTACGAACCAAAGCAGCGAGCCCCTAATTGCAAGCTGCACGATCCTCGCGCCATCAACTTTCAGGGTCCAAGTTTCACCGGGGTCAAGGTTCGATTGCAGCTCGTGTATTCTGCATGCGAGACACTCATACACGACGCGGGCTTCTGGGCTGTCTTCCATAGCCCCTAGCGTAACAGCATCAGCGCCAGAAACGCCAGCGCCGCGCGCGCGCCGAGTTGCGCGGTGTGGGCGTCATCTGTCCGTTCCGATTTCCATGCGCTCGCGGTCGAGCGTCCGTTCAAGCTGTTCCTTCGCCCATTCGCAGTCCCGCTGCGCCCGGTCCCATCTGCTTTCAGTTGCCGGTGCTGACGCTGCGCGTCGGCCGTGCTGAGATCAGCGCCGGAACTGAAGCGGTCGAACTCGCGCTCACACTTTAGGGCGCGGTCCTTGGCGCGGTCGAGCGTGGCGCGCAGTTCGCCGGTCCTCCCATACGTTGCGGCGATCATGCACGGCGCCGCCTCGGCTTCGGCCTGTGGTTGCCACGCAAAGTCTCGATACGCTAGCCCTTGTTGAACAGCGCCCAGGCAGCATAGCACAACGTCACCGCCAGGATCGGCCTGAGCAACCATTCCGGCGCAAGACCCGCCAGCCGCGCGCCGATCAGGATGCCGGGAATCGACCCGCCAAGAAGCGCCAGCAGCAGCGAAACATCGACGTTACCCAGCCCTAAATGGCCAAGACCGCCAACCAGCGTAAGCGGAACGGCATGGGCGATGTCGGTGCCGACCAGCCGCTTGGCCGGAAGCAGCGGATAGAGCGCCGCCAGCACCGTGACCCCGATCGCGCCGGCACCCACCGAGGTCAGCGTAACGAGGAGCCCAAGAAGGACGCCGAACAGCACTGTAGGGGCGGTTCTGGGGGTCACGTCGCCCTGGTCGCCGCACGGCGACTTCCGCGTGACGAAAGGATAGAGCACGATGGCCAAGCCGCTCAGAGGCAACGCCACAACCAGGCCCATCCTAATCCAATGCGCGAGCGCAGCCGTGCTCGTCTCCGGGAGCAACGCGATGACGGCGAGCAGCACGGCAGCGGCCGGCAAGCTTCCCGCCGCAAGCAGGCACACCACCGGCCAATCGACATGGTCGGCGACATGATGGCGCCAACCGCCGGCCGTCTTGGTGATGGACGCATAGAGAAGGTCCGTGCCGACCGCCACCGGCGGGGCGACACCAAAGCTCGAGATCAACAGCGGCGTCATCAACGCGCCCCCGCCAACCCCGGTCAGGCCAACCAGGACGCCCACGGCAAAGCCGGCCGCCATCAGCGGCAGCAGGGTGGCTGCCCAAAGATCGATCATGACTGACGAAGCCCCTCCCCTGACGCCGATACTTTGCACCCTCGACGGGCGTCTTATTGCAGCGGGATGATTGCTGCTAGATCTCGATCAGAACCGGAACCCCGACCGAGCGGAGCAAGGCCGCAACTTCCTGCGCGCGGCGGTGGAACTCGGCCAGGTCGGCCGGGCTCTCGCCGAGATCGGCGCACACTCCGCGCGCGAGCAGCTCGCGGTTGAGCACCAGCACATTGTCGCCCACTTGCGGCGCTCCGGCCTGCGCCCAGGTGATGACGCCGCCGGCCACCGTAGCGCCGTCGATGGCGCTGACCAGCACGAAATTACCGGTGAGCGGCAGGTCGCGGAACAGGTCGATCGCCGCCGGCCTGCCGAGCAGGATGCGGCAATCAGCGATGTCGTTCATGCTGCATGCATGCGCTGGCGTCGCGGCGAGCGTCTCGAAATCGACCAGCGCCGAGACGCTGATGCTCGTCACCGGGGTGAGATCGGTCGCGGTGCGCAGCAGATAGCCCACTTCCGGATCGAACGGCGTCTCTGATAGCCAGACCAGCCGTGTCTCGATCACGTCGGCATTGGTCGGCCGCCGCGGCTCCTCCGACAGGACAGCGCCGCGCGAAATATCGAGATCGGTGTCGAGCACGAGCGTGACGGCGTCGCCCTTGGCCGCGAAGCTGCGGTCGCCGTCCATGGTCGAGATGCGCCGCAGCGTGGCGCCGAGCCCGCTCCGCGCGTCGACGATCCGTTCTCCGGTCTTGATCCGGCCCGACGTGACGGTGCCGGCATAGCCGCGGAAATCGCCCGCGGCGCGCAGGACGAGCTGCACCGGCATACGGAAAGGTGTGTCGGTCTGAACCGCTTCGGGATCGACCGCCTCCAGGTAATCGAGCAAGGTCGGGCCCGCGTACCACGACATCTCGGTCGACCGGGAGACCACATTGTCGCCGGTGAGCGCCGCCACCGGAACGATGGTGACTTGCGCGAAGTTGAAGCTCCCGGCCATGCCGCGGAAATCGGCCTCGATCTCGCGGTAGCGCGCCTCGGACCAGCCGACCTCGTCCATCTTGTTGACCGCCAGCACCACCTTCTTGATGCCGACCAGATCGCAAATGGCGGCGTGGCGGCGGGTCTGGCGTTTGGCGCCGTGGCGGGCATCGACCAGCAGGATCGCGAGATCGGCGTGGGAAGCACCGGTCGCCATGTTGCGGGTGTATTGCTCGTGGCCGGGCGAGTCGATGATGATGAAGCGGCGCGCCCGCGTCTCGAAATAGCGCCAGGCGATGTCGATGGTGATACCCTGCTCGCGCTCGGCCTGGAGCCCGTCGAGCAGCAGGCTGAAATCGATCTTCTCGCCATTGACCGCGCGATTATGCGAGGCGAGCGCGACCGCGGCGCGCTGATCCTCGCTGACGCCGGCGGCGTCCCACAGCAAACGGCCGATCAGGGTCGACTTGCCGTCGTCGACCGAGCCGCAGGTGAGCAGCCTGAGCAAGGCGCCGCCATGCGTGGCTCGCGCCGCCGCGGCCTTGGCTTCGACCTCTTCCCTCAGTGCTGCCACATGCATCGCGCTTTAGCCCCTAGAAATACCCTTCGCGTTTCTTCATCTCCATGGCCCCGGCCATGTCATGGTCGATCAGCCGCCCCGCCCGCTCCGACACGCGCGCCGCAAGCGTCTCCTCCACCACCGACTCGATATCGACGGCGTCGGACTCGATCGCCGCGGTCAGCGGCCAACAACCGAGCGTGCGGAATCGCACCTGGCGCAGCACCGGCTTCTCGCCGGGCTCGAACCGCATGCGCTCGTCGTCGACCACGATGAGCTGGCCATTCCGCACCACCACCGGCCGCTCGGCGGCAAAGTAGAGCGGCACGACGTCGAGCTTCTCGAGCGCGATATAGCGCCACACATCGCCTTCGGTCCAATTCGACAGCGGAAACACGCGCACCGTCTCGCCCTTGCCGAGCCGCCCGTTGAGCAACTGCCACATCTCCGGCCGCTGGCGGCGCGGCTCCCAGCGATGCCCCGCGGCGCGGAACGAGAACACGCGCTCCTTGGCGCGGGAGGCCTCTTCGTCGCGCCGAGCGCCGCCGAACGCCGCGTCGAAGCCGCCGGCGTCGAGCGCCTGGCGCAGCGCCACCGTCTTCATCACGTCGGTATAGACGGACGGCGGGTGGTCGAACGGGTTGATGTTGCGGGCGAGCCCGTCGTGATTGGTGTGCACGATGAGATCGAGCCCGAATTCGCGCACGGTGCGATCGCGGAACGCGATCATGTCGCGGAACTTCCAGGTCGTGTCGACATGCAGCAGCGGAAACGGCAGCTTGGCCGGCCAGAACGCCTTGCGCGCCAGATGCAGCAGCACGGTCGAGTCCTTGCCGATCGAATACATCAGCACCGGCGCGCGGAATTGCGCCGCGGCCTCGCGGAAGATATGGATGCTCTCGGCCTCGAGCAGCTTGAGATGGGAGGTGAGCGCGGTCACGCTGCCCTTCCTTCTCGGTTGGGGTTCATATGCAGCCCGCACTCCTTCTTCTCTTCGTTCTCCCACCACCAGCGGCCCGCGCGCGCGTGCTCGCCGGGCTGCACCGCGCGGGTGCAAGGCGCGCAGCCGATCGACACGAAGCCGCGCGCATGCAGCGGATTCACGGGAATGTTGTTGGCGGCGATATAGGCGGTGAGGTCCTGGGTGGTCCAGTCGGCCACTGGGTTGACCTTGACCAGGGCGCGCGCCTCGTCCCAGGCGGCGAGCGGAACCTCGGCCCGAGCGTCGGAATGCTCGCGCCTGAGGCCGCTGATCCATCCTTGCGCACCTTTGAGCTCGCGGTTGAGCGGCCGCACTTTGCGGATATCGCAGCAGGATTTGCGGTTCTCGACCGAGTGGCGGAAGCCGAATATGCCGTCGCGCGCGACCAGTCGCTCGACCTCGGCGGCCTCGGGCGCCACCAGCCGGATGCGCAACCCGTAGCGCAACTCGGACAGTTCGACCGTCTCCAGCACCTCAGGGAACAGGCGCCCGGTATCGAGGGTGAAGACGTCGATATCGGCTCCGGACTCGGCGATGGCGTGCAGGATCGCCTGGTCCTCGAGCTGCAGGCTGGTGGAGAACGCGATGCGGCCTTCGACCTTGCGGCGCATCTCCCGGATGCGATCCGTCAGGCTCTTCACCCGCGCCAGCCGCCGGTCGAGCGATTCCGTTTCCTTGCGCGAGGCATCGCGGCGCAGCGGCAGCAGATTGCGGTAGCCTTTCTGATAATTGCGCTTGTAGCGCGTCACCGACGCCCGCCAGGTCGCGGCCTGATCGGGATCGGCGATCTCGGCAGTGTCGAAGCCAGAGCGCAGCAGGAACTGCGCGAGGTCGGGAATCAGATAGCCGACCGCCCTGATCTCGCCGGTGAAGCCATGCCGCTCGCGCAATAGCACCGCCAGGCTGATGCCGCGCCCGTCGCCCATGGTTGGAAAGCGGATGGCGATGGGCCCGGCATTGCCGCCCGCAGCGGCCGCGAGCGCGGCAGCGTCGGTATTCGGCTCGAGCACCGTCGCCACCTCGGCCGGATCGGCAACGAGCGACCCTGTGGCGAGATCAAGCAGCGCCATAGAGAGCCTCCTTGAAGGGCTGGGCGCCAACGCGCCGCCAGGTGTCGAGGAAACTCTCTCCGTCACTCCGCTTGGCGAGGTAGGTATCGATGATCGTGTCGATCGCCTGCGGCACGGCTTCCGCCCGGAAGCCGGGGCCGATGATGGTGCCGATCGCGGCATCGTCCTTCGGGTTGCCGCCGAGCGAAATCTGGTAGAGCTCGGTGCCTTTCTTATCGACGCCGAGAATGCCGATATTGCCCGAGTGATGGTGCCCGCAGGCATTGATGCAGCCCGACATGTTCAGGCGCAACGGGCCGATCGCCTCCTGCCGCTTCGGATCCTCGAAGCGCTTGGCGATCTCCTTGGCGATCGGGATCGAGCGGGCATTGGCGAGATTGCAATAATCCAAACCCGGGCAGCAGATCATATCGCCGAGGAGATCGTGATTGCCCGTGGCAAGCCCATTCGCCGCGAGAATGTTGTACAGCGCGACCACGTCCGACGTCGCGACATGCGGCAGCATCAGGTTCTGTGTGTAGTTGACGCGAATCTCATGATGGCCGAACTGCTCGGCGAGATCGGCAACCAGCTCCATCGCTTCCGACGAAGCGTCGCCCGGCGTCCGGCCCGGCTCCTTCAGCGACACGACCACCGTCGAGTAGCCCGGCACGCGATGCGGCCTGACATTATGCTTGAGCCAATTGGCGAACACCGGATCGGTGATCCGGCGCTGGTCGAGCGCCTCGTCCGTGATCGCCCGCACCGGCAGATCGGGCGGCGCGAAATAGGACATGATACGGTTCCGCTCGTCGTCCGGCAGATCGATCGCGTCCTTATGCGTCGCCTCCCAATCGGCCTCCACGTCCTCGCGGAATTTTTCGATGCCGAGCTGATTGACCAGAATCTTGATGCGCGCCTTGTGGATGTTGTCGCGGCGCCCATGCAGATTGTACACGCGCAGGATCGACTCGATGTAGGAGAGCAGATGCTGCTTCGGCAGGAAGCCCCTGATCTCCTGCCCGACATACGGCGTGCGGCCCATGCCGCCGCCGACCAACACGCGGAAGCCGTTCTCGCCGTTCGGCCCGCGCACGATCTTCAAGCCGATATCGTGGAAAGCGATGGCCGCGCGGTCTTCCGCCGCGCCCGAAATAGCAATCTTGAACTTGCGCGGCAGCCAACTGAATTCCGGGTGCAAGGTCGACCACTGCCGCAAAATCTCGCACCACGGGCGCGGGTCTTCCAGCTCGTCATTGGCGGCGCCGGCGAACGGGTCGGCGGTGACGTTGCGCACGCAATTGCCGCTGGTCTGGATGCAGTGCATCTCGACCTCGGCGAGCGCCGCCAGCACGTCGGGAATGTCGACCAGCTTCACCCAGTTGAACTGGAGGTTCTGCCGGGTGGTGAAATGGCCGTAGCCGCGGTCCCACTTCCCCCCGATCATGGCAAGCTGCCGCAGTTGCCTGGGCGACAGCACGCCATAGGGGATGGCGATGCGCAGCATATAGGCATGCAGCTGGAGATAGAGCCCGTTGCGCAGGCGCAGCGGACGGAACTCGTCCTCGGTCAGCTTGCCGGCAAGCCGGCGCTCGACCTGGTCGGCGAACTCCGCCACGCGCTCGCGCACGAAGGCGTGGTCGAACTCGTCATAGCGGTACATCGTACCAATCCTTGGTCAGTGTGGTGCGGTGCGAAGCGCGGATGCGCTCACGCACGGAAAGTGGATCGACCGCGCCGTCATTGAGCGCGACGTCCATCGGATAGACGGCAACGACCTCTCGCGCCTTGACGGCCTCCGCGGCTTGCGCTTCGAGCGCCGACACCTCGTCCTCGGTCTCGGCGATACGCGCGCGCCCGATCTCCTCGGTCCAACTTCCGTTGGGAGCGAGATAGACGACGATGCCGTCTTTGAGGCGGTTGGCGGTGACGACGCTAGGCACGCTTCAGCTCCTCCAAGGCGAGGATGTCCTCGACGATGCCGGATGCGGGCAGGCCGGCGACCTCACCGAAAATGAGCACGGCCGGGCTCGTCAGCCCGAGGCGCTCGGGATGCGCGGCAAGCTGGGCGATGGTGGCGATCACGCGCCGCTCGTCGTCGCGGCTGGCATTCTCGACGGCAAGCACGGGCAGACCAGGCCGGAAGCCCGCTTCGATCAGCTTCTTGGCGATCAACCCGGCGGTGCTCACGCCCATATAGACCAGTAGCGTGTTCTTGCCGGAGGCGAGCGCGCCGAGATCGAGATGCTCGAAGCTGGGCTCGGCCCCGCCGGCCTCATGGCCGGACAGGAAGGTGACCGTGTGCGACACATCGCGATGGGTGAGCGGAATTTGCAGGCTTGCGGCTGCGGCGATGCCGGCGGTCACGCCGGGGACGATCTCGATGCTCACACCGGCTGCGCGCAGCGCATCGAGCTCCTCGCCGCCGCGGCCGAAAATGAATGGATCGCCGCCTTTCAGCCTGACCACGGTCTGGCCGGCCAATGCGCGCTCGATCAGCAGCGTGTTGATCTCGTCTTGCGAGACGCTGTGTGCGCCCTTGGCCTTGCCGACCTCGATCAGCTCGGCCTCGCGGCGGGCGTGGTCGAGCACACCCTCGCCCACCAGCCGGTCGTAGAGAATGACATCGGCGGATTTTAGTGCGCGCACCGCCTTCATGGTGAGCAGCTCTGGATCGCCGGGTCCGGCGCCGACCAGCAGCACGCGGCCGCGCGCTTGCGGCGCCGTAGCCGCCTCGTCGATGGCCGCGCCGATCAGCGTCCGCGCCTTGTCCTCGTCGCCTTCGAGCATCGCCTCGGCGGCCGCGCCTTCGAACACGGCCTCCCAGAATTTGCGGCGCGGCGCGCCGGACGGCAGCCGTTCGGCCACCGGATTGCGGAACTCGGCGGCGAGCTTGGCCAGCGCATCGAGCCTCGGATGCAGCTCCTGCTCGAGCCAGGCGCGCAGACGCTGTGCCAGCACGGGCGAAGCCCCCGAGGTGCCGATCGCCACCGTGACCTCGCCGCGATCGACGATCGCCGGCAGCGCGAAAGTGCAAAGCTCCGGCCGGTCGGGAACGTTCACAGGCACGCCCAGCGCGCGCGCAATCGCCGAGACGCGGGAATCCTCCTCGTCGTCCTCGGTGGCGGCGATCACCAGCGGCCGCCCGCGCAATTGATCGATTCCGGGCCGTCCCGGAATAACCGAGACGAGGCCGTTTTCGGCGAGCGCGGCAATCTCGGGCGAGACCGCGTCAGCGGCAATGTCGACCGAAGGCGCGCGCTTCAACAGCAGCCGCGTCTTGATCACCGCAAGCGCGCCGCCGCCGGTTACCAGCGGCGGCCTTCCGTCGAAGCTCACCAGGATGGGGAAGGTCCGCATGCTCTACCCTCCTACCGCCAGCCGCTCGGCCGGCGCCTCGGCGAGGCTCTCTGGCGCAAGCTCGATTTCGAGCCCGTCAAGCTCCTTCGCCATAATGATCTGGCAGCATAGCCGCGAGCGCTCGTCGACATTGAAGGCGCCGTCGAGCATCTCGAGTTCCTCGGAGGTCGGCGGAACCAGCTTCGCCACCCAGTCCTCTCCCACCCAGACATGGCACGTTGCGCAGGCGCAGGCGCCGCCGCACTCGGCCTTGATGGGCAACCCCCAATCGCGGATCACCTCCATGACGCGCCAACCCTCCAACGCCTCCAGGCGATGGGTCGTGCCGTCAGGCATGTGCACGGTCAGGAACATGTCAGGCGACTTTCAGCAGACGCTGCAGTTCGGAGGACGAAGTCGTGTACTGGAAACGGAGCGTCTTGTCAGGATGCACGTAGCGATGCGCGGCCTGCGCCATTAGCGCCGCTTCGTGGAAGCCCGAAAGGATCAGCTTGAGCTTGCCGGGATAGGTATTGATGTCGCCGATGGCGAAGATCGACGGCGTGCCCGTTTCGAACTTCTCGGTGTCGACCGGAATCAGGTCCTCGTTGAGATTGAGTCCGAAATTGGCGATCGGCCCGAGCTTCATGGTGAGCCCGTAGAAGGGGAGCAGCATGTCGGTCTCGAGGTCGAAGGTCGAGCCGTCCTGCCGCTTGACCACGACCGCTTCGAGCTTGCCGTCGCTGCCCTTGAGCGCGGCCGGCTGGCCGATCTCGAATTTCACCAGGCCATTCTCTTCCAGCGCACGCATCTTGCCGACCGTGTCCGGCGCGGCGCGGAATTCGGGGCGCCGATGGATCAAGGTCAGGCTCTGCGCGATCGGCGCAAGATTGACGGTCCAGTCCAGCGCCGAGTCGCCGCCGCCGGCGATGACGATGCGCTTGCCGCGGAATTGCTCGATCTTGCGCACGGCATAGAACACGCCACTGCCCTCATACGCCTCAATGCCCGGGATGGGCGGGCGCTTCGGCACGAAGCTGCCGCCGCCAGCGGCGATCACGAGTACCGGCGCGGTCAGCACGGTGCCGAGGTCGGTGGAAAGTCGCCATTTTCCGTCCTGGGTCTTGTCGAGCGCGGCCGCCATCTCACCGAAATGAAACACTGGCTCGAACGGCTTGATCTGCTCGATGAGCCGGTCGGTCAGTTCCTGGCCGGTGCAGACCGGAACGCTCGGAATGTCGTAGATCGGCTTCTCGGGATAAAGCTCAGCGCATTGCCCGCCAGGCCGGTCGAGAATGTCGACGAGATGGGCCTTGAGCTTGGCCAATCCGAGCTGAAACACGGCGAACAGGCCCACTGGACCCGCGCCAACAATAATCACGTCGGTGGAGGCCTCGTTCGCCTGCATCGTTCTCACCCGTCAAAATCCGCCCAAGAGCTAAGGAGAATGTAATGAAAAACAATTCTCCTAGAAACCCCTAACGTACGAAAGGACGCAAACTGGTTTCTCAAGACTGCAAATAGGAGAAATTTTTTTCCGAAGGGCCACGACGCGCAATATGCCAGTCGCCCAAGCTTTGCGCCGCGCAAAATTCTTGTTCCGAAAAGATCGCCTACGAACTGCGCGAGGTCCCTGGCCTGGGCGTATCGCGGTCAACCAGGGCGTCCCTGATGTCCTCGAGCAGCTGCACCTCGCGCGAGGGCGGCGGCTCCGTGGCCGGCTGCTCGTCCTGCTTGCGGCGCAGCTGGTTCATCGCCTTGATCACCATGAACAGCACGAAGGCGACGATGGTGAAGCTGATCACGTTGTTGATGAACACCCCGAAATTAATGGTAGGCGCCCCGGCTTCCTTCGCCAGCGCCAGCGAAGTGTAATCCTTGCCGTCGAGGGAGACGAACATGCTGGAGAAATCCACCCCGCCGGTGGCGACGCCCAGCGGCGGCATGATGATATCGTCAACCAGCGACCGGACGATGGTCGAGAAGGCGGCGCCGATGATGATGCCCACCGCCATGTCGACGACGTTGCCCCGAAGCGCAAATTCCTTGAACTCCTGCAACATCAAAGCTTCCTCCTCGCCTGCGCACCAAGTCACTAACCCGCCACGTTTCGGCGGCAATGCTGCCTAGCCGGTTTGCAAGCCAGCCGCTAGCTGGTAACTCGTAGCCGGTCCAGACAGGGGGAGCGACGTGGCGACCAAGGTTCCCGTAAGCGATCCGGCGCGCGACCGCCATCAGCTCCAGACTTTGATCCTGGCCATTACGATCCTGTCGATGGTTCTCCTTGCCGTCTTCTTCGCCGTGATGTTTGCCGCCTGGCTCAATCAGTTCGGCTTCCTGCATTTCCCCCTTGGCTTTTACCTACTGGCGCAAGGCCTGCTGATCTTCATCGTAGCGGCGGGCTTCTGGTTCATCCGCGTGCAGGAGCGCATCGACCTGGCACGAAGCGAGAGCGAGGGGCTGGGCTAGGCGATGGTTGTCCCCTCGCGCCTGCGCACGCCGAACCCCCATCTTGGCGCCTATTACGGCATCGTCACCGCCGCCTTCGTCTCGCTCATCGTCGTGCTCGCAATGTTCGAACAGCTCGGCTGGGGCGAGTCGCTGCTCGCGCAGACCATGATGCTCGTGCCCTTGGCATTGTTTCTCCTGATCGCCATCGGCGCGCGCACGACTCAGGCAACCGATTTCTTCGCCTCGGGCCGGCGCGTGCCGGCGGTCTATAACGGCTTCGTACTCGCCGCGGTGGCGGTCGGCGGCGTCGGGTTTCTCGCTTATATCGGCACGCTCTATTTTCTTGGCTTTGACGCTCTGGCGATCGGGCTGGGCTGGACCTTCGGCATATTCGCGGCCGGCGTCCTGTTCGTGCCTTATTTGCGCAAGGCAGGCTCCTACACCGTACCGAGCTTTCTCGGCCACCGCTTCCGCTCGCGCAGCCTCCGCATGGCGGCGAGTGCGATGCAGCTCGCGCCGACCGCGCTGCTGCTGGTCGCGGAGCTCAAGATCGCCGCGCTGATTGCCGCCTTCTTCCTTCCCGTCTCCTTCTCGCTTGGCGTGCTCCTGATCGCGGCGCTGATTGCCGCTTTCGCCATTCTCGGTGGGATGCGGTCATTGACCTGGACCGGCAGCGCGGAGTTCCTCGTCGGGGCGGTGGGACTGGCGGTGGTGGTCACCACCATCGCGATCCTGCTCTCCAACGCCCCCGCGCCACAACTGACCTATGGCGCAATGTTCCCCGCCCTGCAAAATGCCGAGATCACGGCGGGGATCACGCCGCTCAACCCGGGCGAGATCGCGGCCGCGCTGCCCGGAACGGCGCCGTCGCCGGCAGCCAAACCGTTCCTGCAATCTTTCGGCATTCTCGGTTCCTTCGACTTTGCGACGCTGTTTCTCTGCCTCGCCCTCGGGACCGCAGCCCTTCCCAGCCTGCTCGTGCGCAGCGGGGTCACGAGTTCGCTCGCCGAGCAGCGCCGCTCGAGTGCCTGGGCTCTCCTGTTCGTCGCCGCGTTCGTCATCACTGCCCCCGCCATGGCCGTGTTCGCCAAGCTCATCATCTTCCGCGATCTCGCCCTCGCGCCTTCATCCGCTCTGCCGGGCTGGCTCGCGGAGCTGAGTGCGAACAAGTTGCTGCAGACCGGCGATGCCAACGGCGACGGGACGATCGGAGCTGCGGAGCTTTTCATCGGGCGCGATGGCGTGACCCTCGCGCTGCCGTCGGCCGCCGGCCTCCCTTACGTGCTGACCGTGCTGATGGGGACCGCGGCGCTTGCCGTCGCCCTCGCCGCTGCCGCCGCTCATCTCTTCACCCTTGGCGCGAGCCTGGCCGAGGATCTCTATCGGGTTTTGGACCGCCACGAGACACTGCCGCGCATCGTTGCCGCCTGGGCGGCGATCGCCGCGACCGCTCTTGCCGCCGTCGTCTTCCTGGTGATCGCCGATCTCGATCCGCTCAAGACCGCGCTGTTGGCCTTCGCCTTCGCCGGCGCGACGTTCTTCCCCACGCTCTTGCTCGCCATCTGGTGGCCCCGATGCACGAAATGGGGCGCCCTCGCAGCGTTGGGTGCAGGCTTTGCCATGATGCTGATCGAGGTGCTCTTCGGCGGAGCGCTCGGGCTCGGTCTGACCGGCCTGACGATACCGCTGGCGAGCCTGATCGGCGCCGTGGTCGCGCTCGGCGCGGGCGTTGGGGTCAGCCTCTATATAAGCGCGCCATCGAAGATGGTGGACGACTATCGCGAAGTGATGCGCGACCCGGGCGGCGATACGATCTACGATCGCGCGCAAATGCGTGCCGCCGCCACCGCGGCCGCAACCGCTGCGGCGGCGGAGGCCGGCCCGTGACCGTCACCGGCGGAGCGAGATGAACGACCAGCTAGCGCCAAAGGACGGACGGCTCCCGCTCTACCCCGAGATCGTCCCGTTCCGCACCGGACGGCTCAAGGTCTCCGGCCTGCACGAACTCTATTTCGAGGAGTGCGGCTCGCCGGCGGGCAAGCCCGCAGTGCTGCTGCATGGCGGCCCGGGCGGCGGCATCAATCCGATGATGCGCCGCTATCACGATCCTAGAACCTATCGCATCGTCCTGTTCGACCAGAGGGGCTGCGGTCGCTCGACGCCGCATGCCTCGCTGGACGAGAACACTACCTGGCATCTCGTCGACGACATCGAGCGCTTGCGGACGCATCTCGGCGTCGAGCGCTGGCAGGTGTTCGGCGGCTCGTGGGGCTCGACCTTGGCGCTCGCTTACGCCGAAGCCTATCCCGAGCGAGTCACCGAGCTCGTGTTGCGGGGCATCTTCACCTTGCGGCGCTCCGAGCTCGAATGGTTCTACCAGGAAGGCTGCAGCTGGATTTTCCCCGATGCGTTCGAAGACTATCTGCGTATCATCCCGGAGGCCGAGCGCGGCGACATGATCGCCGCCTATCACCGCCGACTCACCCATGACGACCCCGCCGTGCAGATCGAAGCGGCGCGCGCCTGGAGCGCCTGGGAAGGCAAGACGCTGTCGCTGCTTCCCGATGCCGAGCGCGTACGCCGCTTCTCAGAGGACCATTACGCGCTCGCCTTCGCGCGCATCGAGTGCCACTATTTTGTCAATGGCGGCTTCTTCCACGCCGACAACCAGCTGATTGCCGACGCCTATCGGTTGCGCGACATTCCCGGCGTGATCGTGCATGGCCGCTACGACGTGGTGACGCCGGTCAGAATCGCGCATGATCTGCATCGCGCCTGGCCCGAAGCGGAGTTGCGCATCGTCGCCGATGCCGGGCACGCCATGACCGAGGGCGGCATCGTGCATGAACTGGTCGCCGCCACCAATCGCTTCGCAGGTTAGACGCTGCAGATCAGGCGGCCGACTGGCCAATGAAGCTGAGCACGACGGTCCGCCGATGAGGACTGGCGCGGTGCTCGATCAGATAGATCCCCTGCCAAGTTCCGAGCATCATGTTTCCGCCCCGGACCGGGATACCGAGGCTGGCCGAGGTGAGCATCGCCTTGATGTGGCTCGGCATGTCGTCGGGACCTTCCTCCCGATGCGCGTAGTCGCGCTCTTCGGGCGCCAGCGCTTCCAGCGCATCGAGCAGGTCCAGCCGCACATGCGGATCGGCGTTCTCCTGGATGGTAAGCGACGCCGAAGTGTGGCTGACGAAGACGGTGAGCAGCCCGGCTTCCGCCCCGAGGCTATCGAGCCAGCTTACCACCTCGCGGGTGAGCTCGGTGAAACCCTTGCCGCTCGTTGCGACGGTGAGCACATGGCTCGCCTGCACCATCTCAGCCATGTCGTTCCGTTCCCCTGCCCGCGTTTCCCGGCGCGGCATGGTCGCCGCTCTGCACGCGGCTGACAAGACGGACGCCGGCCGCGTTTGCCCGTCCACGCGTCCCGCTCCGGGGCAATCCTTAACCCAAAATTTACTCACCCTTGCCACCGTAGTCGCACAGCTTCTCGCGCGTCTCCTCGGCCGGTCCCGCGACCATTCTGACGCGAAACTTCCGGCGGTCACTCGCCAAGGGGAATGGGATGGTCTCGGATCCAAGTTGGCAAATGGGGAGCTTTGGCGGCCACGGCTCCGCGATCTCCGGCGGAAGCCCCATGGATCAGCAATCGGTCGAAAGCCTGCTCCGCCGCCTGGTAGAGCGGGTCGAGGCGAGCGAGCGCCGCTATAGCGAGGCGCTCGACGAGCTGCATGCGAGGCTCGACCGGCTGTCGCAGACGACCAATGCCGCGCATCGCGCGGGCGCGCGGGACGATTCCGAGACATTCGACCGGCTGCACGATCAGGTGAGCAGCCTCGCGCGCCAGCTTGAGCGCGAGGCAACCACCCCGCTCGACGACTTCGAGCGCCTCGGCAAGGCTCTGTCGGGCGAATTGAACTACGCCGCCGGCATGATGGCCAAGCCCGACCTGCTCAGCGAGCTTGCCGCGTCCCTGATCCAGCCGATCGAGCCGCGGTTCAGGGAAAGCCCTCCCTACAGTTTCGCTCTCCCGCAGCCCGACTATTCCGCGCCGCCGTCCGCCGCCGCGTTCCCAGGCGACGACCGCGAACTCGACAAGCGTCTGGTGGAGATGGCGCACCGGCTGGAGCATTCGATCAACACGGCCATCCCGGCGCAGGCATTCGAAGCGCTGAACGCGCGGCTCGACGAGATCGGCAGCCAGGTCGCGCAAGGTCTTGACGGGGTCGCCAAAGGCTCCGCCTCCGAGACTGTGGAACGTCAAATCTCCGATCTGGCGCAGCAGCTTGGCCGGGCCGAGGCGCAGCTTGCCAAGATCGGCGAGATCGAACTGGCGCTGCACCAATTGATCGAGCGCGTGGACGGGCGCGCCGGCGACCTGGAAGAGGTGGCGAACAAGGCGGCGGACGAGGCTGCGCGGCGCGTCGCCGCGGAGGTGAAGCTCAGCGCAGGCACAGAGGAGCGCCTCGATGCCATGCATCGCGACCTCATGGCGCTGAACGACAGGACGCGCGCGGGCGAGGATCGCCTGTCCGGGACCATCGAGGCCGTGCACGACTCCCTGAAGAAGCTGGTGCAGCTGGCCGAGCAAGCCGCCCCCGCCGCTCAGCCGGCAAAGCCGAAGCTTCCCTTCGCCGATCGCATGCGCGAGCTGGCGCCGCTGCCGGGCACCGCAGCGCAATCGCCAGTGAAGCCGCCTGAGGCCAAGGCCGAGCCGGCCGCGACCGGAGCTGCCTTTGCCGCCAAGGATGCGCGGCCGCGAAACCGGCTGCGCGACGCCATCGCCGATCGCGATGAAGGCATAACACCCAATTTCGGCCGCGCCAGGCGCGGTCAGATCGGCAAGACGCCGACCGATCTCGACGCGTCGGAACGGGCCCATGCCGCCCCCAAGACCGAGGACGCGAGCTACGAACTTCCCGACGGTCTCGTCGCCGCGGCCCGGCGGGCAGCGCAAAGCGCGGCGCTCAAGGTTGAGGAACGAAGCGGCGGCCAGCGAGCGCGGAGGCTGCCGGGCGACCTCGAAGCGGCGCGAAGCGGCGAGTTGCCCTCGCGGCGCAAGCGCTCCTTCCTGATCATGAGCGCGGCCGTGTTGCTCATCATCAGCGCACTGCTCCTCTACAGTCGCCTGCAATTGAAGCCCGACCCCGAGATCGCTTCGCCCACTGCGGAGCAAAGCGCTCCCCTGCCGTTGGCGCCGAGCGAAAGCCCACCCACCGCAGAAGCGGATGACGGGTCCCCGGCCGCTGCCGAGCCCAATGCCGAAACGCCGGCAGGTCCGCCTGCCGACGCCTCCGAGCTTGAACCGGAGACCGAGGCAGGGCAGGGCGGAGACGCCGTGGGCGAAGTGGATCGGCCCGGCAATTTCACCGACGTCGTCAAGTCGTACCGCCCTGCGGCGGCGGCGGACGATCTGCTGCCGCAGGCCGAGCCCGCCTCGCTGAAAGCCACGGAATCCTTGCCGCTCCCGCCCGGGGTCGTGTTTTCGATCGAGGATCCGACGCTCGGCCCGCAAACCGCCACAGCAACGCCTTCGCCGTCGCCCGCTGGGCAAAGCCTGCCGCTGCCGCCGTCCGCGCTCGGGCCGCTTCCTCTGCTTCAGGCCGCAGCGCAGGGTGATTCGCGTGCCCAGCACGCAATCGCACTGCGTTACGCGCAAGGCCAAGGGACGCCGCAGAACCAGGCCGAGGCCGCACGCTGGCTCGAGCGCGCCGCCGGCGCGGGCCTTGCCCCGGCGCAATATCGTCTGGGCGCCATGTATGAGCGCGGACAGGGCGTGGCCAATGATCTCGGCCGCGCCCGGTCCTGGTACCAGGCCGCCGCCGAGAAAGGCAACGTCAAGGCGATGCACAATCTCGCTGTCAGCCTGAGCGGCCGCGAAGCCGGCAACCTAGACTATACGCTTGCCGCCAAATGGTACGCGGAGGCCGCCGCTCACGGCCTGGCCGACAGCCAGTTCAATCTCGGCATCCTCGCCGAGCACGGGCTCGGCATGCAAAAGAGCTTGGCCGACGCCTATAAATGGTTCGCGCTCGCCGCCACCGCCGGCGACGCCGAGGCCGCCAAGCGAAAGGAGTTGATCAAGTTGAAGCTCGATGCCGCGAGCCTCGCCGCGGCCGAGCAGGCGATCGCTGCGTGGACCTCCAAGCCGGCCGCGCCCGAAGCCAATGAAGTGACGGAGCTTGCCGAATGGGTGGAGATCTCGTCCGCCAACAGCACCTCGCTCGTCACCCGCGCGCAGACGCTGCTGAACCAGCTCGGCTATGACGTAGGTACACCCGACGGCCTGATGGGTGCCCGCACGCGCGAGGCGATCAGGAGCTTCGAGCGCAAGAACAGTCTGGAAGAGACCGGCATGGTCACCCTGCCGCTCGTTGCCAAGCTGGAGCGGCTTTCGAGCTAGCGCCCGGACGGTCAGAACTCTGCAATCGGAAGCCAGAAATCTGAAGCCGGAGGGGTGGTCAGAGCTTCCGATTTCTGATCTTTCTGACTTCTGATTCTGGCTTCTGACTTCCGAGACCGATGTTCCAGGTCTACCTGCCCATAGCCGAAATCTCTGTGAACCTAGTGCTCATGCTGGGTCTCGGCGCGGCGGTAGGCTTCCTCTCCGGCATGTTCGGTGTGGGCGGCGGCTTCCTGCTCACCCCATTCCTAATGTTCTCAGGCATTCCCCCTTCGATCGCGGTCGCGACGGGCGCCAACCAAATCGTCGCCACCTCCGTGTCGGGCGCGCTCGCACAGTGGCGGCGCAACAATATCGATTTCCACATGGGCGCGTTGTTGATCGTCGGCGGCGTGGCCGGGGCGCTGATCGGCGTGATCCTGCTCAAGATGCTGCGCGAGGCGGGCCAGGCGGGCCTGATCATCTCGCTGACTTACGTGGTGCTGCTCGGCACTGTCGGCCTTCTGATGCTCGTCGAAAGCATCGGCGCCATGCGCAGGACCCGCGCCGGCAGACCGGCTTCGGGTCGCAAGCCCGGTCAGCACAATTGGATTCACCGGCTGCCGTTGAAGCTCCGCTTTCCGCGCTCGCGGCTCTATATCAGCGCCATTCCGCCGCTGGTGATCGGCTGGGTGGTCGGGCTGCTCACGGCATTCCTCGGCGTCGGCGGCGGCTTCATCATGGTGCCGGCGATGATCTATCTGTTGCGCATGCCGACCAATATCGTGATCGGCACCTCGATCTTTCAGATCATCTTCGTCACCGCCGTGGTCAGCGTGTTGCACGCGACCTTCAATCAGACGCTCGATGTGGTGCTCGCGCTGATCCTCGCCGCAGGCGGCGTGATGGGCGGTCAGTTCGGCGTGAAGGCCGGGCAGAAGCTGCGGGGCGAGCATCTGCGGGCCTTGCTCGCGGTGATGGTGCTGGCAGTGGCCATTCGTTTGCTGTTCGACCTCGTGCTGAAGCCGGCCGAGCTCTACAGCATCTCTCCTCTCCTCGCGGGGGTATGATGCGGCGCGCACTCCTCCTCGCGACCCTGCTCGGGTTCATGCCGCTCGTCGCAGCGGCGGCACAAGCTGCGAGTCCTACTCCTCCCAAGGAGGAGCTTCAGGCCGAACTCTCCACGCGCGAGATTTCCATCCAGTCGAACTTCACTGGCATCGAGATCCTCGTCTATGGCAGCATCGATTTCAGTCAGACCAAAGCGCCCGACCCCGGCAACTATGACGTAATCGCCATTATCCGCGCGCCGTCCCAGCCGCTGGTCGCCCGGCGCAAAGAGCGCGTTGCGGGCATCTGGGTCAACAGCCGCGGCGAGGTCTATCCCGCGGTCCCGGGCTTCTATGCCGCCCTCTCCACTCGCCCCTTCCGGGCCATCACCTCCGACGAGACGCTCAAGACCCTCGGTGTCGGCATCGTCAATCTCGATTTCGGCCGGCCGGCGACGGAAGACCTTCGGGAGGCGCAATATCGCTCTGCCGTGATCAGGCTGAAGCAGAAGCAGCAACTCTTCCAGGAGGATGACGACGGCGTTTCCTTCGTCGGTCGCAGCCTGTTCCGGGCGACCGTCGCGCTCCCGGTCAACGTCCCGACCGGCCGCTACACCGCCGATGTCTATTTGTTTCGCGACGGCGAGCTTATCAGCAAGAATTTGAGCACGCTCGAAGTCAACAAAGCCGGCTTCGAGCGCACGATCTATCTGCTCGCCTTCAACCAACCCTTCGCCTACGGGCTGCTCGCCGTGTTGGTGGCCGTGCTGACGGGACTCGCCGGCTGGTTCGCCTTCCGCCGCGAATAGTTGGGCTAGTCGGGCAGGAGCAGGCTGCCGAGCACGGGATAGACATCCGCCCGGCCCATCATCCAGGCCTCGAGCCGGTGGCGCAGGAATAGCGGGCCGAACGCGTCGTCGAGCACGTTGAGCCCGCCCGCATAGGCGCCGAACGCCGGCATCACCAAGCGGCTGCCGTCAGTGGCGAAGCAGCGGCGGCGGATCCCCGCGCCGCGGCGAGCGATGCGCGCCACCGGGTGGAGATGGCCCGCGATCTCCCGGGCCTGCGGCGCAGGTGAAGGCTCGTGCCGCAGGACCAGCCCGCAAATCGTCAGCGTGGCGCATATCGTGCCGCCGATAGAAGCGGGGAGATGCGGATCGTGATTGCCGCAGATCCAGTACCATTCGCGGCCCTGCTGCAGCTTGAGTAGAAAGTTGAGATCGCCGGCGTCGAGATGGCGCGCGGAATCGCTGCGGTGGAAGCTGTCGCCGAGCGCTACCACCCGCGACGGCTCGACCGCGCGGATCGCCTTGCTCAATCGCTCCAATGTGGTGCGCGTATCGTAAGGCGGCAGCAACATGCCGAGCGCGGCGAAAGCGGCGCCTTTCTCCAGATGGAGATCGGCGACCAGCAGCGTGTCCTCGGCTTCCCAATAGAGCGCGCCCGCGGCCAGCGGCCGCATCTCGTGGCCCGAGACGCTGACATGCGATCTGAGCGAGGGTGCGCTTTCCGGCATGAGATCAAGTTTGGCGTTGAGCATGTCCGCTGAAAGCCTCTGCGATGAGCTCTTCGACCGTCTCACGCAACAAGACCTCGCTCGCCTCTCCCGGCACGCTCTCGCGTCCGATCTCGAGCATCACGGGCACAGCAAGCGGCGAAACCTGCCGCAAAGCAATATGCCTGATTCGCCCATTGATTCGCCTCAAGAAAATTCCCAGCCGCCCGACATCGATCAAGCCGGTCGCAGCATCGGCGAAGGCCGCCTTGAGCAGGATGTGGTCGGGCTCATGCTGGCGAAGCACGTCGTAGATGAGATCGGACGACACGGTCATCTGGCGTCCGGTCTTCTCCTGCCCCGGATGCCGGCGCTCGATCAAGCCGGAGATGATCGCGCAGATTCGAAAGGACCGCTTCATCAGGCTCGATTCGGCAAGCCACGCATCGAGATCGTCGCCGAGCATGTCCTCGTCGAACAATTGCGGCAGGTCGAGCCTGCCGTCCTTGATCATGCCGCCCATGTCGTTGAGCGCCCAGATGGCGAGCGCATATTCGTTGGCGACGAAGCCAAGCGGCGCGGCGCGCGCCCGCTCCAGCCGCCGGGTCAGCAGCATGCCGAGGCTCTGATGCGCGAGCCGGCCTTCGAACGGATAGCAGACCAGATAATGCCGATTGCCGCGCGGGAAGGTCTCCACCAGGACCTCATCGCGCCCCGGCACGACCGACAGCTCCGCCTGCAGACGCAGCCAGTCGGAAGCCTGGCCGGGCAGCCGCGACCAGGCATAAGGCTCGGCAAGCAGCTTGCGCACCCGCTCGGCCAGATAGGTCGATAGCGGGAACTTGCCGCCTTCATAGGCCGGCACTTTCGGCTCGGCATCATGCGCGCGGGTGACGATGGCGTCGTTCTCGCGCAAGCCCTCGAAGCGCAGCACCTCGCCGGCAAAGACGAAAGTGTCGCCGGGGGAAAGCTGCTCGATGAAATATTCCTCGACCTCGCCGAGCACCCGGCCCGGCACGAGCACGCTCGACGGCTTGAGCGCGCCGCCCTTCAACCGCGCGAGCCGAACCCTTAGCATCGGCGCCTCGACGATGGTGCCGACATTGAGCCGGTATTGCTGGGCGATGCGCGGATGGGCGATTCGCCAGTTTCCCTCGGGCGTCAGCTTCAATTTGGCGTAGCGGTCGTAGTTGGCGAGCGCATAGCCGCCGGTCGCAACGAACCGCAGCACCTGGTCGAAGCCTTCGCGCAAGAGGCCTTGATAGGGTGCGGCGCTGGTGACCTCGCGATAGAGCCGGTCTGGATCGAACGGCGCCGCGCAAGCGGTGCCGAGCACGTGCTGCGCCAGCACATCGAGCGCGCCGGGCCGCGTCGGCGGCGTATCTTGCGCTCCCTCGGCAGCCGCCTCCAACGCCGCCTGGCACTCGATCACCTCGAAGCGATTGGCTGGAACCAGCAGCGCCTTGCTCGGCTCGTCGAGCCGGTGATTGGCGCGGCCGATCCGCTGCGCGAGCCGGCTCGCACCTTTGGGCGCGCCGACATTGACGACCAGATCGACGTCGCCCCAATCGATACCGAGATCGAGCGTCGAGGTGCAGACCACGGCGCGGAGCTTGCCTTGCACCATCGCCGCCTCGACCTTGCGCCGCTGCGCCACGTCGAGCGAGCCGTGATGCAGGGCGATCGGCAGATTGGCGTCGTTATGCCGCCACAGCGCGTGAAACAGCATCTCGGCCTGCGAGCGCGTATTGACGAATATGAGTGACAGGCGATGTGCCTTGATCGCCTCGTAGATCTCCGGCAGCGCGTACCGGGCCGAATGCCCGGCCCAGGGCAGCTCGGCATCGGATTTCAGAATCGAAATATCGGCGCGCGCGCCCTCGCCCGCCGTCACGATCTCCGCCAGTCGCGTTGCAGCCTGGTTCTCATGCGGCACGAGATAAGCGGCAAGCTCGTAGGGCCGCGCCACCGTGGCGGAGAGGCCGATCGCCGTGAGACTCGGCGAATGGGTGCGCAGCCGCGCCAGGTCGAGCGCAAGCAGATCACCGCGCTTGCTCGCGGCAAGCGCATGCAGCTCGTCCATGATGACGAATTTAAGTGACCCGAACAACTCCGCCGCGCCTCGATGTGACAGCATCAGCGCGATCTGCTCCGGCGTGGTCAGCAGAATGTCGGGCGGGGCGATGCGCTGGCGGGCGCGGCGCGAGGGCGGTGTGTCGCCGGTGCGTGTTTCGAGCCTGATCGACAGGACCATCTCCTCGACCGGCATCGCCAGGTTCCGCGCGATATCCACCGCGAGCGCCTTTAGCGGCGAGACGTAAAGCGTATGAATCGCCTTCGCCGGCTGCCGGCGCGAAAGGTCAACCAGGCTGGGCAGGAATCCCGCCAGGGTCTTGCCGCCGCCGGTCGGCGCGATCAGCAGGCTGTCGCAGCCTTGGCCGGCGTGGTCCAGCAGGGCAAGCTGGTGTGCATGCGGGCGCCAGCCCCGGCGGGCAAACCAGCCGGCGAACGGCTCCGGCAACGCGGCCCCAGGCGGCGGCTTCAAGATCAGGCTTTGGCTCGCAGACATCTTCTACCGCTTGTTCTACCGCTTGTTCTACCGCTTGACCTTCCTGCCCCTTCGCACCAATTCTGGCGTAATTCGAGTCGAAGCTCTTGAGTCTTCATGGCGCGCCTCTCGGAGGCAAGGGAGAGCGGATAGATGGAACGGTTCTTTGGCGGCAATCCGGCGCTGGTCCTGACCCGGCTTGCGATCCTCTCGCTGATCGTGGGTGTGGTGCTGGCCGCGCTGGGCTTCAGCCCCTTCGAGATCATCGAGAGCTTGCAGCGCTTGGTGGCGCGCATCTATGACATGGGCTTCGCCGCCGTCGAAAAGGGTTTCCGCTATTTCCTGCTCGGCGCGGTGATCGTGTTCCCGGTCTGGCTGGTATTGCGGGTGCTGAAGTCGCTCGGCCGCGTCGGCAACGGCGACTTGGTCGAACCGCCGCGCAACCGCGAAGCCTAACCGCGAACCGCCGGCGCCTCATCCTTCGAGATGGCGCGTTCCGCGCCTCCTCAGGATGAAGAAAGAAAGCGCCACCCAAGGAGAACGATCCTCACCCTGAGGAGGGCCGAGGGCATGTCTCGAAGGGTGAGGCCAGGATCATAAAATTTCCAGGACCTTTTCCGGCGGCCGGCCGACAGCCGCCTTGCCGCCGGCGACCACGATCAGCCGCTCGATCAGGATCGGGTTCGCCACCATCAGCGCGATCAGTTCGTCGCCATCCGGCGCGCGATGCTTCAAGCCGAGTCCGGATGAGCTCTCGCGGCTCACGCCCGAGCTTCTTGAGGATCGCCGTGAGCTCCGCTGCCGAGGGCGGGGTCTTCAGATACTCCACGATCTTCGGTTCGAGCCCGCTTCGAGCAACTGAAGCGCCGCGCGCGACTTCGCGCAGCGCGGATTGTGGTCACCAGTCCGATGCCTGTGTCTGTCATGGCCGGGCTTGTCCCGGCCATCCACGATTTAGCACCCAATAGAAAGACGTGGATGCCCGGGCACGAGGTCGGGCATGACGATTTAACTCCTGGAAGAGTCATAATTAGCCCACTTGCCGGCGTGGCGGCCGATCAACGGCTTCAGGTCGCTCGCCCCTTCATGCTCCATCGCCGCGACCAAGGCCTGCTTGATACGGCCGATCAGAGCCGGCCCCTCGAACACGAGCCCGGTATAGAGCTGCAGCAGCGAGGCGCCGGCTTCGATCTTGGCGAGCGCGGTCTCCCCGCTATCGATGCCGCCGACGCCGATCAGCGGCAGCTTGCCTTCGGTAAGCCGGCGGACGCGCGCGAGCACGCGGGTCGAGCGCACAAACAGCGGCCGCCCCGACAAGCCGCCCTCCTCCTTGGCGAAGCCCCGGTCGCGCAATCCATCGCGCGCAAGCGTGGTGTTCGACACGACGATGCCGTCGACGCCATTGGCGAGGATCACGCCCACCACGTCCGGAAGGTCGTCGTCGGCGAGATCGGGCGCGAGCTTGACCAGCAGCGGCGGTTTGCGCGCCGTGGCCGCGCGCGCCGCCTGCACCCGCTTCAGCAATACATCGAGCGCCTCCGGCGCCTGGAGATCGCGCAAGCCCGGCGTGTTGGGGGAGGAAATGTTGACGGTGAAATAACTCGCCACGTCGGCCATGCGGGCGACGCCCTCGGCATAGTCGCCGATCCGGTCCTGGCTGTCGCGGCCCGCGCCGAGATTGATGCCGACCACGCCTTGCGGCCGGTTCCGCAGCCGGGCGAGCGCCGCCGCCTGCCCCTCATTGTTGAAGCCGAGCCGGTTGATCACGGCGCGGTCCGCCACCGAGCGGAACATGCGGGGGCTGGGATTGCCGCGTTGCGGGAGCGGCGTCAGGGTACCGACTTCGACGAAGCCGAATCCCGTCCCGAGCAGTTCGCGCGGCACCCTGGCATTCTTGTCGAAGCCCGCCGCCATGCCGACCGGATTGGGGAAGTCGAGGCCGAACAGGTGCTGCGCCAGGCGCTTGTCGTCGGGCCCGGTGGATCGCGGGTACAGCCCAAGCTCGAGGCTCTTGATGGCGAGGTCATGCGCGCGCTCCGGCGGCAGCGCGAGCAACAAGCTCTGCCCTAAGCCGAATAAGGAGTTCACGCGAACACTCCTTCAGGCAGGATGTGGCGCCCCTCCGGTCCAAGTTCGAGCGGCTCGGCCCACAACATAGCGGCGAGATCGAGCGGCGCGTAAAGATGTGGGAACGTCGCCCCTCCGCGCGAAGCCTCCCATCTCAGCGCAGTTCCGAACCGGCCCGCATCGAGCGCAAGCAGCACCAGTCCATGCTGGCCCGCGAAATGCTTCGCCAGAGTGCCTTCGAGCTGGTGGGCGGTGGAGAGGTGAATGAAGCCGTCGCGAAGATCGTCTGGGGAGCCCGCGAAATGCCCCTTGCGCGCCGCCTCCTCGAAGGCTGCCTCGCTCAGGACTTTATAGACGGTCTCCGCCATGGCTTTGGCCGGAGACTAGCCGCAAAGCCTATGCCCGCAAAAGGAATCGCCACACCTGGCTCTGTCTATGCGGTGCCGGCCGAACTAGCCGGCCGCGCGGACGGTCCCTGGGCCTTGGACGGTCTGGCTTGCTTGCTGGGACTCTGGCGTCCCGTCGCGTTCCTTGAGCGCTTCGTTGAGATACCAATCGGCCATCGCCAGATGCTGATTGATGACCTCCCGGTTGGAGGCGCCCTGTGCGCGCTGGATGAACTTCTTAGCTTCATTGAGATGGTCCATGGAAACCCTCCAATGTCGAGCAGGCGCTGCCACCTATATGGTGGTCGCGGACCGGGCCTCTGACCTCGGGAAAGGGTTTAAAGGCGAGATGAGCGTACGGAAACGTGCGGTCGAAATGCGGGTGGACAAACGGCGAGAATAAGCCATAATTCCTACATTAGGCACAAATTCCGATTCGCCGTTTAGGCAACGGGGCCGCTTCCCGTGAACGGGCTTACCCATGCCAGGGTATGGAACGCCATCGACGCGCTGGCGCGCCGCTATAATTTGTCGCCCTCGGGGCTTGCCAAGCAGGCCGGGCTCAATCCGACCGCCTTCAACAAGTCGAAGCGTGTCACCGCGAGGGCCGGCCCCGCTGGCCGACGACCGAGAGCATCGCCAAGGTGCTCGAGGCGACCGGCGCCTCCTTCGAGGATTTCACCGCCCTGGTCGGCACCGCCGCCCGCGGGGCAGGCGGCGTAGCCCAGCCTATTCCCCTGATCGGCTTGACCCAAGCCGGCGGGGGCGGCTTCTTCGACGATGGCGGCTTTCCCGTCGGGCAAGGCTGGGACCAGATTCGCTTCCCTAAGGTCGACGACGAGAACGCCTATGCGCTCGAAGTCACCGGCGATTCCATGGAGCCGCTCTACCGCGACGGCGACCTTCTGATCGTCTCGCCGAATTCGGCGCACGCAAAGGCGACCGGGTGGTGCTGCGCACCACCGACGGCGAAGTGATGGCGAAGATCCTGGTGCGGCGCACCGCTAAGACTGTTGAGCTTGCCTCGATCAACCCGGCCCACCCCAATCGCGTCTTTCCGGTCGATCGCATCGACTGGATGGCGCGTATCGTCTGGGCATCGCAATAGCAGAAGCCGGAAGTCAGAAATCAGAAGTCGGCGCTTCGAGGGGCCGCAAAATCCCCCCGATTCCCAGCTAAAGACTTCTGGTCTCTTGATCTCTGGCTTCTGGCTTCTGGCTTCTAGTTTTCCGATATGGAATTTGCTTCGCGCATTCTGTCCATCGTGCTCGGCGCGGCCGTGATGGTGTTCGTGCTGTGGCCGGTGACCATTCCAGTCGGGTTTGGCGAGGTCTGGTGGGCGAGCCGACAGGCGCAGCCGCGGCTGGACACCTCACCGCCCGCACCGTCCGAGCCGCCAGTCGCGGCAAAGCCGCCCGCGGCGCCGGTCGTCCCTGCCCCAGCAACGCCGGATGTCCCGCCGCAAACGAAACCTGCGGCCAAAGAGCCGGACCAAACCGCCGCCCTCGATCGAACCGCCAAGCTTGCCTCTCCGCAGGCGGCGACCAAGCTTTATCGCCGGGTTACCGTGCGCGACGGCGGCACGCTGCATGCAGACGGCGTGATCATTAGATTGGCTGGTATTACCGCGCGCGAGGCGAACGCGGCCTGCACGGATGAACGCGGCAAAACGTGGCCCTGCGGCATCGCCGCGAAGACGGCGCTCACCCGGCTGATCCGCTCCCGCACCGTCACTTGCACCCTGCCCAAAGGCGGCGAGCACAACATCATCGTCGCGAGGTGCGCGGTTGGCGGCGCCGATCTCGCGACCTGGATGGCGCGCCAAGGCTGGGCCGCGCCCAAAGAGCCAGCCGATCCGGCACTCGCCGAGGCGGCGACGGCCGCCAAGAACGAGCGCCTAGGGGTCTGGCGCGTCAGCGATTAGCCGCCGCTCTTCGGCGCGCCGTCATAGTCTCCCGGCGCGTTGCTGGTGGTCGGGTTGCGGCGCGCCGGCTGATCGATCTTGCCGGTGTCGCTTTCCTTCGTGGCACCGAGATCGGCGCCCTCATGCGTGCCTGGCTCCTCGCCCATCTTGACCGAGCCCTCTGCACCTTCGTCCATCTGTCCGGCTTGCGATACCGTGTCATCGGCGGCGATGATCAAATATTCCGGCACAGGCGGCGCTGCTTGCTCGCTGGGCAAGTCGGCGCGCGAGGTAACTCCCATGGTCAGCGCGATCACGGCCGCGCTTGCCAGCATTGTTCGGGTCATTTCGTATCTCCTTGGTCTTAAAGCTCTGCGATCCGAAATCCCTCATTCAGATAAACCGCCAACTACTGGCCGCCGTTCCGCGAAAAGAAAAAGGCGCGAGCCGGGAACTCCGGGTCCGCGCCCCGATATTGACGTCTTTGATGGACGCGAATTGTTGTCAGTTCGGCGCGGCCGGCGTGCCCATCATGTCCGCATCGGTCGCGGCATCGGCGCTGATCCACCCTTTGGCGCAGCCGTCCTTCCACTCCTGCTGCGAGATCGCGGCGTCCTTCGACGTATCGACCATCTCGAAATTCAGGATGAAAGGCGTGGCCTTGTCCTTGGAGAGCGTGTCGCCGTCAGGACCGGCCGTCTCCCAGGCCTTGGTGCACTCGGCCTCGGTCAAGACCTTGCCTGGACGGCCCGAAGGCGGGTCTTTTTGCGAGCCCTCAGGTACAGGGGCGCCTCCGCCGGCAAGCGCATAGCCGGAACCGGCCAGAATTGCCGTAGCGGCAAAGATTGCGAGTTTCATTTTGGGGAATCCTCCGAGATGATTTGGTTGGGACCTGCCCGGCCCTTCAGTCATCTCTTCAACCTCGCGGCAGGCGCTTGGTTCCGCGACTTGGCGGAACTGCAGCTATGAGACCGCAACCTCAGCCGTCGTCACCTCGTCGGTGGCCACCTCGAACTGCGCCAGCGTGCAGGGGCCGAACGACGTGCTTATCGCGACATCGGTTGCATCGCGTCCACGGGCGATGAGAATTCGGCCCACGCGCGGGACGTTGTGCCTTGCGTCGAAGGCATACCACTTGCCGCCAAGATAAGCCTCGAACCACGCGCTGAAATCCATCGGCGAGTCATCAGGCGGCACGGCGATATCGCCGAGATAGCCGGTGCAATAGCGCGCGGGCACGTTCATGCAACGACAAAGCGCGATCGCGAGATGGGCGAAGTCCCGGCACACGCCGCGACCCTCCACGAATGTGTCGAACGCGGTCTTGCCGACATGCGCATGCTCGTAGCCGAACCTGACATGATCCTGCACGAAGTCGCAGATTGCCTGAACCAATCCCCAGCCTTTCCGCATCTTGCCGAATTTCGACCAGGCGATGTCCGACAGGCGGTCGGTTTCGCAATAGCGGCTGCCGAGCAGATAGACGAGCGTATCGACCGGAAGCGTGTCGAGCGGGAGTTGCTGGGCGAGCGGCGCGACCTCGTCCGGCTCGCCGCTGTCGGCGATGAGAAAATCGGAGGACAGAGTGAGCCGGCCTTGGGGTGCGCGGATCACATGGCAGATATTGCCGAAGCCATCGCAATATTCGGTGACCGGCACGAAAGGCTGGATCGTTGGCTGGTCCGCTCTGATGAGGTCGGGCCGTCGGCTCGGATGAACGCTCAAAGTGAGGATCATGGGAGTCGGCTGTAGGCAGTCGAAGGCAATGCGGTAGCCTGCCTGAATTTTCATCATTCGTCGCCTACTCCAGAGGCTAAGCGAAGCCAGCGAGGCAGAAGACTTCGCGTGCCCTGGCAGTGACTCGGGACTCTCATCACTGCTGCAAACAGTTTTTTCAGCAACAGTCGTGCCAACCGGTGGCGCTAGTCCGCGACGAGCTCTCCTGCCAATGCCCGGGTGATGAGGGCGCGGGTCTCGTCGACGCCGTAGAGCTCGACGAAGCCGCCGAACCGCGGACCCTGAGTCTGGCCGAGCAGCACCTCGTAAAGCGTCGAGAACCAGTCACGCAGCGGCTCGAAGCCGTGCTCCTTGCCGACCGCATAGACCTCCGCTTGAATTTCCTCGGCCAACACGGCCTTCGGCAGCTTGGCAAGCCGCGCGTCAAGGTTGGCAAGCGCCGCTTGCTCCTGCCTGCTCGGCAGGCGATAGCGCTTCGCCGGTCTCACGAAATCGTGGAAGTAGCGGATGGCATAGCCGACCAACTGGTCGAGGAGCGGGTGCTCCTCTGGGGTCGCGTCCGGCGCGTAGCGGCGGATGAACCCCCACAGCACGGCGCGGTCCTCGGAGTTCGAGGCCGACGCGAGATTGAGCAGCAGCGCGAAGCTGATGGGGAGCTCGGCTTTCGGCGGCTCGCCCTGATGGATGTGCCACACCGGATTCATCAGCTTCGCGGCGTGCTCTTCCTTCGGGAAGGCGGCGAGATGACCGATATATTCGTCCACGGCGCGCGGGATCACGTCGAAATACAGCCGCTTCGCCTTGCGTGGGCTCTGGAACATATACAGCGACAGGCTCTCCGGCGCCGCATAGGTCAGCCATTCCTCGATGGTGAGACCGTTGCCGCGCGACTTGGAGATCTTCTCGCCGTTCTCGTCGAGGAACAGCTCGTAGATGAACCCTTCCGGTTGCTGCGCGCCGAGAATGCGGCAGATATGGCCGGAGAGGCGAACTGAGTCGATCAGGTCCTTGCCGGCCATCTCGTAGTCCACGCCAAGCGCGGCCCAGCGCATCGCCCAGTCCGCCTTCCATTGCAGCTTGCAGTGCCCGCGCGTCACGGGCACCTGCGTCAACCGCCCGGTATCGGGATCCTTGTAGACGATCGAGCCCGAAGCGACGTCGCGGTCGACGATCGGCACTTGCAGCACGCGGCCCGTGGTCGGCGAGATCGGCAGGAACGGACTGTAGGTCGCGCGCCGCTCCGGGCCGAGCGTCGGCAGGATCACGTCGCGGATCGCGTCGTAATTTTCGAGCACCTTGAGCAGCGTTACGTCGAAGCGGCCGGAAATGTAGCACTCGGTGGCCGACATGAACTCGTAGTCGAAGGCAAACGTGTCGAGAAACGCCTTGAGCCGCGCATTGTTGTGCTGGCCGAAGCTCGGATGGTCGCCGAAGGGGTCCGGTACCTGGGTCAGCGGCCTCCCGAGATGCTCGGCCAGCATATCCCTGTTGGGAACGTTGTCGGGCACTTTCCGTAGGCCGTCCATGTCGTCCGAGAAGCAGATCAGCCTGGTGGGGATCTTGTCCTCGGTGAGTACGCGGAAGGCATGGCGCACCATGGTGGTGCGCGCAACCTCGCCGAACGTCCCGATATGGGGGAGTCCGGAGGGTCCGTAGCCAGTCTCGAAGATGATGGCGCCCGTAGGCTTGGGGATGCGCTTCAGCCGGCTCAGGACCTTGCGCGCCTCCTCGAACGGCCACGCTTTGCTGACATGGGCATGCGCCAGCAGTTCTGAGCTGACCTCAATCTTGCGATTTGCCTTCGGCTTGGCCTTGGACGCCGCGGGGGCTCCCGCAGAATGCGGCATGCTCGCTTCGGCCTGCTTCTCGGTCTTGCGCTTTTTTGCGCTTGGCGGCTTGGCGATGGTGGGCTTGGCGCGGGAGGAGCGAACCATGTTCGGATTCAATCTGTCTGCGATTATGTAGGATTATCGCCCGACAACTTTCACAGTTTCCTTACCGGCGCCAGTCTTTCTGCATCGCCAGTAAGGCTTGCCCGCCCCGATCGAATTGCCCTACGGTCGCGCCGCTTCGCCTTCAGGAGGGTCTGGATCATGTCCGAGCCGTTGAACCATCACGCCGCGCTCATCTATGTGATGGTCACCATGTCTGCCGTCGATCGGACCATGACCGACGCCGAGCTTGCCCGTATCGGAGAGATCGTTTCGCATCTGCCGATCTTCCGGAATTTCGACCAGGAAGCGCTGGTTAAGACGGCGGAAGGCTGCGGCGAGATCCTGAGCGCCGAAAGCGGCCTCGATCACGTGCTGCTGCTGATCCGCAGCAATCTGCCCGATCGGCTGCGCGAGACCGCCTATGCAATTGCACTCGAAGTGGCCGCCGCCGATCTGGACGTCAAACCGGAAGAGACGCGCCTACTCGAGATGCTGCGCGACACGCTCGACCTCGACAAGCTCACCGTGACCGCGATCGAGCGCGGCATCAGGGCGCGCAACTTGACCTTTTAGGCCCCGCGCGCCGACTGTTTGCCGCGTGGGCTGAGCCCGTGCTCGGTCTTCTCCCATTCGAAGCGCGCGGTCATGAACTGCCACAGCGCCCGATAGGCAGCTGCCGAGATCACCGGCCAATAAAGCGGCATCAGCGGAATGTGCCACAGCAGCGCACGATAGCCGCGCCGCTGCACCGCCAGAAGCCCGAGCCCCATCGAGGCAAAATAGCCCGCCGACAGATCGAACCAGGCGATCAGCCAGAACGGCCAGCCGTGACGTTGAAGGGATCCCAGGCCATCAGCCAGCGCAGCGCCGAGGCGCGGAAATGATTCGACGTGCCGCCGAGCGGGAAGCTTGAGAAGCGGCCGAGCAGGAAGTCATATTCGGAGCGCGTCCGTGAGGTGAGCCGCGCGGCGAACCGCGCCTGCCCACCCCAGATGCGCCACTCCCCCACAAGGGACACGGGAACGCTCCCAAGCATTCTCCCGTGATTATTTGCAATTCAGATTAGACTCAATATAGCAGGGCCGCTCCACAAGTTGTGCCAAGTTATTCTCGTTGAGATTGCAGTAATGCCATCTATATCGGTTAAGTTGTATTTACCCTCTGGCACCTATCGCAAAGCCGCGCTAAGGAAGGGATTGTGACGCGACTGACCGATCCTCTCTTCAAGATGATGCGCCTCCGCACGGCGCCGGCATTGTTTGCCGCCTGCGCTGTGCTGCTTGCCGCGTTCATGGCCTCCCCCGCCGCCGCGCAGGTAAGGAACGACATCGTGCCCGACGCCTGGCAGGGCGATGCGCTGCGGCCCAAGCCCGATATGCGTGCGTTGGAGAAGCTCCGCTTCGTCACCGACAGCGACTACCCGCCCTTTCACTATTTCGACGAGGTGGGCGCACTGACCGGCTTCAATGTCGATCTCGCCAAGGCGATCTGCGAGACCTTGGAGGTCGAATGCGAGGTCAAGGACGTCGACTGGAGCGAGCTCTTTATCACCATCGAGCGCGGCGACGCCGACGCCGCCATCGCTTCGGTCCGCATAAGCGCCGAGTCGCTGGCGCGGGCCGACTTCACCAGCCGCTATTATGCGACGCCTGCCCGCTTCGTCACTCAGAAGACGAGCGAGCTGCGGGACATCAGCCCGGAGACGCTGCGAGGCAAGAAGATCGGCGTGGCCAAGGGTACCGGCCACGAGGCCTATCTCAAGCTGTTCTTCCCCAATGTCGCGATCGCCTCCTTCGACACGGCCGACGACGCCCAGCGGGCGCTGAAGGAAGGCGCCATCGATCTCGTGTTCGGCGACGGGATCGGGTTGACATTCTGGCTCAACGGCGTTTCCAGCGAGGCCTGCTGCGAGTTTCGCGGCGGTCCCTATCTCGACAACAAGTTCTTCGGCGAGGGCGTGGGCATCGCCGTGAAGAAGGGAAACCGGCAACTGGTCGAGATCCTCAATTACGCGCTCGAACAGGTGCATGCGAATGGGCGTTACGAGGAGCTGTTCTTGCGTTACTTCCCGATGAGCTTCTTCTAGCCGTCGCGGCGGTGCCTAAGGAAAGCAGCGCCCGTCAGTGCCCCTGCTTGGCGGCCAGCGACAGGCCGGCCACGCCCAGCAGCACCAGCCCGATCGAGCCGAGCTTGAGCAAGGTGAAAGGCTCGCGGAAATAGGCGATGCCGATCAGCGCGGCTAGCGCCGTGCCCACCCCCGACCAGATCGCGTAGGTCACGGACAGGTCGAGGCGCTTGAGCGCCAGAATCACCGCAGCCGCCGACAACACATAAAACACTGGCACGGCAATCGAGGGGATGGGCTCGGCGAAGCCGCGGCTGAGCTTCATCGAGGTCATCCCGGCCACCTCGAACAGGATGGCCACGAAGAGCAGGAGCCAAGGCATGTTTCGGGCGCTCTCCGTGCTGGTTTGCGACTCATAGCGCGATATGCGCTTGCCCATTCAACAGCGGAATTGCGTGACACGCCGATGACAGCGAGCGCATCAAAGCAATTCGAGCGGACGCGGGCCTTTCGGCGGCGGGAACGCACGGTCGAGCTCGGCGAGGTCCTGCTCGGTCAGCGCGATGTCGACCGCGGCGCGGTTGTCGCGCACATGTTCGAGCGTCGTGGCCTTGGGGATCACCATCATGTCGCGCTGCCGGAGCACCCAGGAGAGCGCGATCTGCGCCGGCGTGGCGCGATGGCGAATGGCGACCGAGGTCAGGGTGCGGTCGCGCAACAGCCGCCCCTGCTCGATCGGCGAATAAGCCATGATCGGGAGCGAGCGCTGGCGGCACCAGGGCAGCAGCCCCGCCTCGATGCCTCGACGCCGCAAATTATACAGCACTTGATTGCTGGCGCATCCCGATCCGCCGTTCAGCGCGAACAGTTCCTCCATGTCGCCGACATCGATGTTGCTGACGCCCCAATAGCGGATCGCGCCTCTCTGCTGGAGCGTCTGAAACGCCTCGAGCGTCTCGGCCAGAGGCGGAGCGCCCCGCCAATGCAAAAGATACAGGTCGATACGGTCGGTCTCGAGCCGCCTAAGGCTCCGCTCGCAAGCGTCGATCGTGCCGACGCGAGACGAATTCTCCGGCAGCACCTTGCTGACGATGAACGCCTCGTCGCGGTGTCCGCGCAAGGCCTCGGCGACGACCTCCTCCGCCCCGCCATTGCCATACATCTCGGCGGTATCGATCAAGGTCATGCCAAGATCGAGCCCAAGCTTCAGCGCCGCCACCTCGTCTTGGCGCACGCGCGAGTTCTCGCCCATGCGCCACGTGCCCTGGCCGAGCTGCGGCACGGTCTCGCCGGAGGGTAACGTCACTGTCGGGAGAGCCGGGTGCGCCATGCGCTCGACATTAGGACAGAATGGGCGCGACGCCATTCACGGCAGCGCGTTCGTTAACTATCCGATCTGCGACGCTTAGGCCCTCTTGGCTTTTGCCGGTGCTTTGCGCTCCCGCTCTTCCTTCTTGGAATGAAGCTGGAAGGCGAGCACGAGCAGGAAAATGCCAAACACCAGCGCGTACGCGCCGATCCAGATCGTCAGCACCACGGCCCCGATCAGCGGCTGGATCACCAGCAATACGCCGAAGATCAGCGACGCGATGCCGCCGAGCGCCAGCCACCAGCGGCCGTGATCGAGATTGAGGGTGAAGGCGGCCCAGAGCATCAGCCCGCCGGACACGATCGCCCAAATCGCGACGATCCAGATCAGCGCCACCAGCGTGATCGCGGGCCAAATCACTGCCACCGCGCCGGCCGCCAGGTCGACAATGCCTTCGAGGATCAGCAGGCCCCAGCGTTCGCCGTTGCGCGCCGCCTTGATGCCCGAGGCGATAGCGAATACGCCGTCGACCAGCATATAGGCGGCAAACAGAATGACGAAGACTTCGAGCGCCAAGCCCGGTGTTAGCAGACATATCAGGCCGAACAGAATGCCCAACACGCCCCGTAAGCCGACAGCCCACCAACTATCCGACAAGACCTCGCTCATGGCGTCGCAGCGGGTCTTGCTCGCCGCGGCGCTTGTCTTCGCCGTTGCCGTGCTCGCAGCCATGGATGCCCTCCCTCGATTGGCCAAGTTGACTGTCTCGCGATTGGATTAAGCCGCAATCATGGAGTCAATAGCGCAGAAAAGGGCCCCAATTAGAAGTTGTCCACATCGCAAGCCCGCCCTTTGCGAAGCTCCGAGCCGACCTCCGAGGCAAGGCTCGACACGGTTTGGCGAAGCCAGAGGTGGCCCGGATCGTGATCGAAGCTCGCGTGCCAGAGGAGCGAGATGGTCAAGGTCGGCAGCTCGATCGGGGGCGGGCTCGTCGCCAGTCCGAACGCCTCGGCGAAGTAGCGCGCAAGCCTCGCCGGCATGGTGGTGATGACCGGCGCCCGGCGCACCACGAACGGCACAGCGAGAAAGCCGGGGGTGGTCAAGGCGATGGTCCGCTTGAGCTTGAGTTTGGCCAGGGCGTCATCGACCGCGCCGTGATCGTCCTCGGTCAGGCTCGTCAACACATGTGGAACGCTCAAATACTCGGCCAGGGAAATCGGCGCGGCAAACTTGACCTGCGCCGGACTGAACAGGCAAAGGAAGCTGTCGGTGTAAACCGGACGGCGCTTGTGGTGGTTCTGCCCCTGATCGAACACGCCGATGCCGAGATCGAGCCGGCTCGTGTCGAGTTCCTCCAAAATGCTGATCCGGTTGATCGAGCGCAGCCGCAACGACACCGACGGCGCGATGGCTCGTAGGCGCGCCATCAGCCCCGGTATCACCGCAACCTCGATGGAATCAGCAAGTCCGATTCTGAAGGCGCGATCGGCCGAGGAGGGATCGAACGCTTCACGTTGCAACACCGCTGCCTGAATCTGAGCGAGCGTGACTCGCACGGGATCCACAAGCGCAAGCGCGCGCGGCGTGGGCCGCATCCCGTCGGCGCCACGCGTCAGCAGCTCGTCGCCGAACAGCGCCCTGAGCCGCGCGAGATTGTGGCTCATCGCCGATTGGCCGAGCCCAACACGAGCGGCGGCGCGGGTAACGCTGCGGTCGGTCAACAGCGCGTCGAACACAACGAGCAGATTGAGGTCGAGCCGACTCAGATTAGCATGGTCGATACTGGTCATTGATTTCATCGATTGGAATGATGATACAAAATACCCCATGTTTAGTTCAAGCCGAAAGGACCCAGGAGATGCGGGGCCTTGCCGACGGCAAGCGAGGTCGGAGGCGATGAGAATTGCGATCGGCGCCGGTAATGTCGGAAGAACGCTGGGCGGCGCGCTGAGAATAAGGGGTCACGCGGTGGTCTACGGCGTGCGCGACCCCGCCAGGTCGCCGGAACGAGTTGCCAAGCCGGTTCGCGATGCGCTGAAGGGCGCCGAGTTGGTGATCCTCGCGACGCCGTGGAACGCAACCGAGGCGCTCGTCTGCGAGCATGCCGAGGAGCTTGCCGGCAAGATCGTGATCGACGCGACCAACCCGATTAATCCGAGCCGCATCAGACTCGCGGTCGGCTTCGACACGTCGGGCGCCGAATTGCTGCAAGGCCAGGCGCGCAAAGCGACGTTCTTCAAGGCTTTCAACAGCGCGAGGGTCGCCGTGATGGCGAAGCCTCAGTTTCCCGAAGGCAACGCGATCATGTTCGTCGCCGGCCCGGGCGACGCCGGTAAGTCGACCGTGCTGGTCGAGGATGTCGGCTTCGACGCCGTCGATGCCGGCGAGTTGAAGGCCGCCCGCCTGCTCGAGCCGCTGGCCATGCTTTGGCTTCAGCCGGCCCTCGTCCAGGGAGCCGGCCGCGACTTGGCCTTCGTCATGGCGCGCCGCGATGCCGCAAACCCAAAGGCCGATTCGGGCGTTAGGATGGTCCGATCCCATCCTCAAGCAGTGGAGTAACCATGGATAGCGTTGTTGCGGCGAAGGCCACGCTTAAGACCCCGGCCTATGCGGCGAAGAAAGCCAAGGCCGAGCTCGCGCCTTGGTCCATCGAGCGGCGCGAGCCGGGCCCGCACGATGTTCTGATCGACATTCTTTATTGCGGCGTCTGTCACTCCGACATCCATCAGGTGAAGGACGAGTGGAACAACTCGATCTTTCCCATGGTGCCGGGCCACGAGATCGTCGGCCAAGTGGTCAAGGTCGGCGACCAGGTAAAGAAATGGAAGCCGGGGCATATCGTCGGCGTCGGTTGCTTCGTCGACTCCTGCCGCCGATGCTCGGCCTGCCGCGAAGGCGAGGAGCAATATTGCGAAGTCGGCATGACGCTCACCTATAATGGCTACGAGAGCGACGGCAAGACGCCGACCTATGGCGGCTATTCGACCCGCATCACGGTCGACGAGAATTACCTGCTCTCGATTCCGAAAGGC
>DASQKJ010000028.1:0-26101 GCA_035630595.1 Methyloceanibacter sp. | reverse complement strand
GAAGGTCGGCCAGCTCTCCGGCGGCGAGCGCAACCGCGTGCATCTCGCCAAGATGCTGAAATCGGGGGCCAACCTGATCTTGCTCGACGAGCCGACCAACGATCTCGACGTCGAGACGCTCTCCTCGCTCGAAGCGGCGCTCGAAGACTTCCCTGGTTGCGCCGTGATCATCAGCCACGACCGCTTCTTCCTCGACCGCATCGCCACCCATATCCTGTCCTTCGAAGGCGACAGCCATGTCGAATGGTTCGAGGGCAATTTCGAGGACTACGAGGAAGACAAAAAGCGCCGTCTCGGCGAGGAGTCCGTCCTGCCGAAGCGCATCAAATACAAGAAATTCGCCCGTGCCTAGCTCATGGGCTTCACGAATTTCAGCGTCATGCGGTCGCTTTCGCCGATCGCCAAATACTTGTCGCGATCCTCGTCGCCGAGCCGAAGCGAGGGCGGTAGAGTCCAGACGCCCTTCGCATAGTCCTTCGTGTCTTTCGGATTGGCGTTGATCTCGGATTTCTCCGCAAGCTCGAAGCCCGCCTTCTTGGCGAGCTCGATCACGTAATCCTCGGTCACGTAGCCTGAGCCGGCTTTGGGGTCATGCTTGACGTTGGGATCGCCGCGATGTTGCACGAGGCCGAGCACGCCGCCCGGCTTGAGCGCCCTGAACATGGCGGCGAAGGACTCGTTGGCGGTGCCCGATCCGATCCAGCTATGCACGTTGCGGAAGGTGACGACGAGGTCGGCCGACCCCGGTGGCGCGATGTCGCCGTCCTTGGTCAGCTTCGTCCGTTTTACTTCGCCGTATAGCTCCGGCGCGGCCTTCACTTTCTGATCGAAGGCCTTGAGCGACTCCTGAACCGCCGCATAAGATGGATCGCCCGGGTGCTCGGCGGCATACAACGTGCCGCTGCCCTTGAGATAGGGCGCGAGGACTTCCGTGTACCAGCCCCGGCCCGGGTAGATCTCGACCACCGTCATGTCCGGCCTGATGCCGAAGAAGGTCAGCGTCTCGAGCGGGTTGCGATATTGGTCGCGCGCCTTGTTCTCCGCCGACCTGTGGTCGCCGGCGATGATCTCCTTCAGACGAACGTCTTGCGCCAGGGTCGCCTCCGCCTGCGCCAGGCGCGGTGCGACCACGAACAACCCGAGCATCAGAAGCAAAAGGGTAGGGCTCTTGCGTATTGCGATCATGTCTTCCTCGAAGCTGTTGAAACGACAGATTATACATAGGCAGCGTGGCGCGAAAACGGCCGCGCGCAGCTCGATTGGTTGAGGGCGAAGATCCGGAGCGCGGCAGCTTTAGGGTCACCGCCTTGGTGCGCGCGGCCAAGATCGCGATCACCGACAGAATGAAGATCGTCATGGCGACAATCTCGCCGCTCTCTTCCACGACGACAGCGATCGGCCAGCACGGTTTTGAAAAAGTCAATTCTCGCGTCGTTCCTTCCGCGGTTACGCAGAGTCCGGCGAGCCCTTCAACCCCTATGGCAGCGCCGACATAGACAAGGCCGGCGAGGAGAACCCGCCATCGGAAATGGGCCGGCAAGGCGCGCACGAATGTAAGAAAACCCCCGGAGGGCTTGTGCACACGCTGGTAAACGCATAAACATATCTTTATGTCAGGTGGTGAAAGAACAAGAGCTGGAGGTCTGGGCCTGTCGCGCGTCCAGGCGCTGGCCGCCTTGCGGGGCGCGGGCGAGGCCACGCGCTTGCGCATCCTGGCGCTGCTGGCAGGCGCCGAGCTGAACGTCAAGGACCTTACCCAGATCCTCGGCCAGAGCCAGCCCCGGATCAGCCGTCACCTCAAGCTTATGGTGGAAGCTGGCCTGATCACGCGCTTTCGCGAGGGAAGTTGGGTATTCTTCCGCGTGGCCGATAGCGGTGCCGAGGGGGCGCTGGCCCGCGCCATCGTCGGCAGTCTTGACGCCTCCGATCTCACGCTCGCCCGCGACCGCGCCCGCGCCACCGCCGTACAGAAAGCGCGCGCGGCGGCGGCCCAGGACTATTTCAAGGCGCATGCAGCCGAATGGGACAAGATCCGCGCGTTGCATGTGGCAGAGAAAGACGTCGAGACGGCCATGGATGAGGCGCTGGGCGAGGGGCCGTTCGATCTTCTCGTCGATCTCGGCACCGGCACGGGGCGCATCCTCGAATTGTTCGGCGACCGCGCCAACCGCGCGCTCGGCTTCGATCTCAACCACGCCATGCTGGCTTACGCGCGCATGAAGCTCGAGCGCGCGAAACTCTCCCAGACGCAGGTGCGCCATGGCGATCTCTATAATGTGCCGCTGCCTGACGGCGCGGCCGACGCGGTGGTGCTGCATCAGGTGCTGCACTTTGTTGACGATCCGGGGGCTGCAATAGTCGAGGCCGCGCGATTGCTTGCGCCCGGCGGCAAGCTCCTCGTCGTCGATTTTGCGCCGCACGCGCTTGAGTTCCTGCGCGAGCAATCGGCACATCGCCGGCTCGGCTTCGCGCGCGATCAGCTTGATCGCTGGCTTGCCGCAGCAGGCGTCAAGCTTGTGCGCTTCCGCGAGCTCAAGCCCGACCCGTCCGCCGGTAAGCTCACCGTGTCGCTTTGGCTCGGATCGAAGGCAGCGCTCGCTGGCAAGCGGAAGAGACCGAGTCCCAAGGTGGAGGCCGCCGCGTGATGCTTGCTTCCGCCGAACAGAAAAGCCGCTTCCTCGGCCGCGGCGCCATCGATGTCTCCTTCGAGTTCTTTCCGCCCAAAACGGCGGCGATGGAGGAGAATCTCTGGAACGCGATCCGCCGGCTCGAGCCGCTGCGCCCCAAATATGTCTCGGTCACGTATGGGGCAGGCGGGTCCACGCGCGAACGCACCCACGCCACGCTCGCCCGCATCCTGCGCGAGACCACGCTGAAGCCGGCGGCGCATTTGACCTGCGTCGCCGCGACGCGCGACGAGGTCGACGAGATCATCCGCGACTATTGGGATTTGGGCGTGCGCCACATCGTGGCGCTGCGCGGCGACCCGCCCCGCGGCGTAGGCGAGCGCTACGCGCCGACGCCGGGCGGCTATGTCAACGCTGCCGACCTCACCAAGGGCATCAAGGCGATCGCGCCGTTCGAAGTGTCGGTCGCCTGCTATCCGGAGAAGCACCCGCAGTCACCGTCGGTCGAGGCCGATATCGACATGCTGAAGGCCAAGATCGATGCGGGCGCTACGACCGCGATCAGCCAGTTCTTCTTCGATAACGAGGTGTTCTTCCGCTATCTCGACCGCGTCCGCGCGAGCGGCATTGCGATCCCCATCGTACCGGGCATCATCCCGATCCACAATTTCAAGCAGGTCTCCGGATTCGCCACGAGATCGGGCGCGAGCGTGCCGGAATGGCTTGGCCACAGATTTGAGGGCCTCGACGAGGATCAGGAGACGCGCCATCTGGTGGCGGCCGCCGTCGCGGCCGAGCAGGTGCTCGGCCTCGTCGACCAGGGGATCAGCGAGTTTCATTTCTACACGCTGAACCGCGCCGACCTCGTCTATGCCATCTGCCATTTGCTGGGCTTGCGCCCGGCCAAGGCCTTCGCGGGAGCCGACACATGACCCGCGAAGAGCGCATCGAAGCCCTGAAGCGCGAGGCGAAAGAGCGCATCCTCATCCTCGACGGCGCCATGGGCACCATGATCCAGCGCTACAAGCTCGACGAGGCCGGCTATCGCGGCGAGCGCTTCAAGGATCATGGCCACGATCTGAAGGGCAACAACGATCTGCTCGTGCTGTCCAAACCCGAGATCATCAGCGAGATTCACAACGCATATCTCGAAGCTGGCGCCGATATGCTCGAAACCAATACCTTCAACGCGCAGGCCATCAGCCAGGCCGATTACGGGCTTGAGGACTATGCCTATGAGCTGAACGTCGCCGCGGCGCAGCTCGCCCGTGAAGCGGCCGACGCCTGGACCGAGAAGACGCCCGACCAGCCGCGCTTCGTCGCCGGCGCGATCGGCCCGACCAACCGCACCGCCTCGATCTCGCCCGACGTGAACAATCCCGGCTTTCGCAATGTCAGCTTCGACGAGCTGGTCGAGGCCTATGCCACGCAGGCGCGCGGCCTGATCGAAGGCGGCGTCGATGCGATTCTCATCGAGACGGTGTTCGACACGCTGAACGCCAAGGCCGCTGGTTTCGCCGTCGAGCAGGTGTTCGACGAGCTTGGCGTGCGTCTGCCGGTCATGATTTCTGGCACCATCACCGATCTCTCGGGCCGCAATCTCTCGGGCCAGACGCCGGAAGCGTTCTGGTACTCGATGCAGCATCTGGAGCCCTTCTCGATCGGGCTCAATTGCTCCTTCGGCGCCGAGCAGCTCAGGCCCTCTGTCGACGAGATCGCGCATGTCGCCGGCGCCTATGTCAGCGTCTATCCCAATGCCGGGCTGCCCAACGAGATGGGCGAATATGACGAGAGCCCCGAATTCATGGCTGGCTTGCTGGAGGAATGGGCGCGCGACGGGCTGGTCAACATCGTCGGCGGCTGTTGCGGCACCACGCCCGACCATATCCGCGCTATTCGCTTGGCCGTATCCAAATACAAGGCGCGCCACGTGCCGGAGGTGGAGCACAAGCTCCGTCTCTCCGGCCTCGAACCCTTCGTCCATGGTTAGCCATCAGTGACCAACGGCGCGCAAAATTTCGTCATGGTGGGCGAGCGGACCAATGTCACCGGCTCCGCCCGCTTCCGCAAGCTGATCGAGGCGAACGACTACGCCGCCGCGCTCGAAGTCGCGCGTCAGCAGATCGAGTCGGGCGCCAACATGCTCGACATCAACATGGACGAGGGCATGCTCGACTCGGAAGCCGCTATGACCACGTTCCTGAGTCTGATCGCCGCCGAGCCCGACATCTCCCGTGTGCCGATCATGATCGATTCCTCGAAATGGTCGGTGATCGAGGCCGGCCTGAAATGCGTGCAGGGCAAGGCAGTGGTGAACTCCATCAGCCTGAAGGAAGGCGAGGGGCCGTTCCTCGATCACGCCCGCAAAGTTCGCCGCTACGGTGCCGCGGTGGTGGTGATGGCATTCGATGAGCAGGGCCAAGCCGAGAGCGCCGAGCGCAAATTCGAGATTTGCAAGCGGGCCTACGATCTGCTTACCGAGAAACTCGGCTTCCCGCCCGAAGACATCATCTTCGACCCCAACATCTTTGCCGTCGCTACCGGCATCGATGAGCATAACGACTACGCAAGCGCCTATATCGACGCGACCCGCCGCATCAAGGCCGAGCTCCCTTACGTGCACGTGTCGGGCGGCGTATCGAATCTCTCCTTCGCCTTCCGCGGCAACGACCGCGTGCGCGAGGCGATGCATTCGGTGTTCCTCTATCACGCCATCCAGGCGGGCATGGACATGGGCATCGTGAATGCTGGCCAGCTCGCGCTCTATGACGATATCGACCCGGAGCTGCGCGCCTTGGTCGAGGACGTGATCCTCAACCGTCGCCCCGACGCGACCGACCGCCTGCTGGAGGCTGCCGAACGCTACAAAGGCGGTGAGGCGCAAAAGCGCGAAATCGATCTCTCTTGGCGCGAGAAGCCGGTGGACGAGCGGTTGGTCCATGCGCTGGTTCACGGCATCGGCACTTACGTCGAGACCGACACCGAGGAAGCGCGCGCCAAAGCGGCACGTCCGCTGCACGTTATCGAAGGCCCGCTGATGCAGGGCATGAATGTGGTCGGCGATCTTTTCGGCTCCGGCAAGATGTTCCTGCCGCAGGTGGTGAAGTCCGCGCGCGTGATGAAGCAGGCCGTCGCTTATCTCATGCCTTTCATGGAGAAGGAGAAGGAGGAGCTTGGGCTCGCGCAAGGGGAGCCCGCCGGCAAGATCCTGCTCGCCACCGTCAAGGGCGATGTCCACGACATCGGCAAGAACATTGTCGGCGTCGTGCTCCAATGCAACAATTACGAGGTCACCGATCTCGGTGTGATGGTGCCGGCACAGAGGATTCTCGAAGCCGCGCGCGAGAAGAAGGTCGACATCATCGGGCTTTCGGGCCTGATCACCCCCTCGCTCGACGAGATGTGCCATGTCGCGGCCGAGATGGAGCGCGAGGGCTTCGACCTGCCGCTCTTGATCGGCGGCGCCACCACGAGCCGCGTGCACACCGCGGTCAAGATCAGCCCGAACTATCATCGCAGCCAGGCGATCTACGTGACCGATGCGAGCCGGGCGGTTGGCGTCGTCTCTGGCCTCATGTCTCCGGAAGAGCGGCCCAAGGCCATTGCCAGGGTGCGCGAGGAATATCGCAACATGGCGGAATCCTATGCGCGCGGCCAGGCCGAGAAGGCACGCAGGTCCATTGCCGATGCCCGCGCCAACAAGTTCAAGCTCGATTGGTTGGGCTACACCCCGCCGAAGCCGAGCTTCCTCGGCACGCGCGACTTCCGTGCCTACGATCTGGCCGAACTCGCCCGGTATATCGACTGGACGCCGTTCTTCCACGCTTGGGAGCTGAAGGGGACCTATCCCCGTATCCTTCAGGACGACAAATATGGCGAGGCGGCGCTGCAACTGTTCGACGACGCGCAAGTCATGCTGAAGCAGCTAATCGAGGAGAAATGGCTCACGGCCAACGCCGTGGTCGGGTTCTGGCCCGCCAACAGCGTGGGCGACGACATCGAGCTCTACACCGACGACACGCGCAAGAAGCGTCTCGCTACCCTGCACACGCTCCGCCAGCAGATGGCTCGCGCCAGCGCCCGAGCCAATCTCGCGCTGGCTGATTTCGTGGCACCGAAGGAGACCGGCGTTGCCGACTATGTCGGCGGCTTCGCCGTCACCGCTGGCATCGGCGAGGAGGACGTGGCCCGAAGATTCGACCGTGCCAACGACGACTACTCCAAGATCCTGGTCAAGGCGCTCGCCGACCGCCTGGCCGAAGCTTTCGCTGAGGCGCTCCATGAGAAAGTGCGCAAGGAACTATGGGGCTATGCGCCGGAGGAGAAGCTGACCAACGCGCAACTCATCGCGGAGGCCTATGCCGGTATAAGGCCGGCACCGGGCTATCCGGCGCAACCTGACCACACCGAGAAGGCAACCCTGTTCCACCTGCTCGATGCCGAGAAGGTGACCGGGCTTAAGCTCACCGAGAGCTACGCGATGTGGCCAGCGGCCGCCGTGTCGGGGTTCTACTTCGCGCATCCCGACGCGGCCTATTTCGGCGTGGGCAAGATCGGCCGCGACCAGGTTGCTGATTACGCCGCGCGGAAGGGCTGGAATGTCGAGGAGGCCGAGCGCTGGCTCGCGCCGATCCTCAATTACGACCCGAAGCTCATCGCCGAGGCAGCGGCCTAGGAGGCGGTCGCTAGATCATCCCGAGGATGACCGCCGCGAGGAAGCCAAAGGAAAGGATCGCCATGATGCCGGTAACGGTGGCTGTGAATTCCATCGGAAGCTCCTTTCCGATTGGAGGGGTTTCTTCTGGCGCGTGGTAAGCTTAGGAGGCCCCTCGTCCCTCGCCAAGACGATTCCTTGTTGCACTGCACAAATGCTTGAGTTCCAAGGCTTGCGCGACTAAAACGCGCTCGGGCGCGATTGGTTCACAGCCTGGTCGGAGCAGTGTCGGGGACGGAGGCAGTTGCCAAGGCCGGAGCGGACCGCGGTAAATGGTCAGCGTCAACGGGGCGCTTATGTCCTGCCACGCTGAACTTAAATTGGGCAGCACAGTTTGGCCGCTGCGGTACCACAATCCGGGCGCTGTTATGCGTTAATTCGGCGTTCGTCATCGATCTGCGGGGGAAGAGACCTGCGTCCGGAGCGTTGGCCGCCCACGAGAGGGAACTCGCGATGAGACTCGCCACTGTCTTTGGCCTTGGCGTTTTGGGCATGATTTTGGCTGCTCCGGCGCAGGCTCTCACCATTTCCAACACCGACGACAAGCCGCATACCGTTACGATCAAGACCGCCGGGGACAGCGCCCAATTGGTGGTCGAGCCGCAAAAGGCCGTCGAGGCACCTTGCGCCTCGGGCTGCACTGTGGAGCTCGAAAACGGCGATCAATATGAGATGAAAGACGGCTGGGAGGTCTCGATCGAAGGCGGCGTCATCTTCGTCGACACCGTCCCCGAGGGCGCCTGACGATCCGGCAGCCACGCCCAACGCGCCCTAGCGCTTCGATACGTTTCAACGTCTAGCGCAGCGGAAACTTCCGGAGCAGGATCTCGTCAAAGCCTTCGGCCACCAGGCCAGGCAGCGTGGCTGTCGGCGCAAAGCCGTGCCGCGCGTAGAACCGTAGGGCGCGGACATTGAAGGACGAGGCGCAGACCCAGAGATTTCGCGCCGCGTGCCTGAGCGCCTCTTGCTCGAACCAAACAAGAATTTTCGGGCCGGCGCCCCGGCCCTGGAACGGCGGTAATATCGCCAGCAGTTCCAGATAGGGTCCCTTGAGCCAGGGCGAGCGGATCGACACGGCTCCCGCCTCCGCTCCGTCGACCTCGACGCCATAGAGGGAGCCCCCGCCGTCGGAGGAGGCCAGGAACCGCGCCATCGCCTCTGCCGGATAGTTCACCATCGACCAAGGCGGCATCGCCACGATCGCCTCGGCCAGGCTCGCGCAGGCTTGGGGGTCGAGCGCCACCAAGCGCGCTCCCGCCAGGTCAATTGGCGCGGCGGAAAAGTCTGAACACAGGCAAGCGGAGGATTTTATGCCCTCGCTCCATGATTTGCTCATGTTCCGCGCCTAATCTTATCCCTTTCCGATCCACCAATGGAGGAAGCCATGCTCAAAGCGTCGCTCGTGGGAGCCTTAATTGCAGGCCTAGGGCTGAGCACAGCCTATGCGCAGGACCTGTGCAACGACGCGCATATGCAGCAGATGGACAAGATGATTGCCGCGATGACCGACGCCGCCAAGCAGAAGGAGGCGACGGAGGCGCTCGATCAATCGAAGGCGGCGATGAAGGCCGGCGACACCGCCACCTGCATGAAGTACATGGACGCCGCGCACAAGGCGATGGGACTTTAGGCGTTAGCTCACGTTATCAGGGCCCGGCGGCGATGGGAGCGATCGGCGCTTGCGAGATCATTGGGCAGTCGAGCGTCTTGGAGAGCGCTTCGATCAGCTCTTCCTCGGAGTTGGCCCTGACATAGAGTCCCCTGTTCTCGTGGGCGAGGCACATCAGGTCCATCACGCTGTTGCCCCCGGTCCAGGAGAAAGCGTCATAGCGGAAGGCGATGACGTGGACGGTGAGCTGGTCCGCTGTCAAGTTAAGCTGCTTGGCAAGGTCGCAAGGCGACCTGCCGCAGGTCTCTTCGCCATCGGTGATCGCGACGATCACGCCGGGCTTGCTGCGGTAGTTGAGCACTTCCGCCGCCTGCTCGATGGCCGAGGTGAGCGGCGTTTTGCCCGCCGGCACCAGCGCATTGATGGTGCTCATGATGACCTTGGCTGAGTCGGGGGTCGGCTTGAGCTCGAGCTTGACGTTGCACTGATTGTACGGGCCCGGACCGTAGGTGATCAGGCCGACGCGGCGATGCGCGGTGGCGACCGGTAACACTTGGGCAAGTGCGGCGCGCACCTCGTCGATACGGGCTTTGGAGTTCGGGATGCCGAGCACCTGGTTGCCCGACATCGAGCCGGAGGCGTCGAACACGATCATCGCGTCCTCGGTGCAGGGCGATGGCTTATTTTCCTCGGCACTGGCCGCCGGCAGGCTGCCGGCCAGCAATAAGGCCATGAGGCTGATAGGCAAATAACGCTTGGTTGCAAACGCTTGGCGGGTAAACTTTACGGCCATGCTCAAATCTCCCGAAGGCGGCAACTCTAGCCTAAGATTCTCGGATGCGAAGGGGTTTGTGCCGTAGGCCGCACAGGAACCGTCTGAAAACCGGGCCTAGCCTTTACCCTTGGTGCGGGTTTGGCCGGGCGCCGCGTTCCGCTCGAGAAAATCGACCATCAAGCTGGCCACATCGACCCCGGTTGCCTTCTCCAGCCCTTCGATGCCAGGCGACGAGTTGACCTCGAGCACGAGCGGGCCGCTTTTGGAGCGCAGCATGTCGACGCCGCACACATTGAGACCGAGCGTGCGCGCGGCCCTCACCGCGGCGCTCCGTTCCTGCGGCGTGATGCGCACCGGCTCCCCCGAGCCGCCGCGATGCAGGTTGGAGCGGAACTCGCCGGGCGGTCCCGAGCGCTTCATTGCCGCCACCACCTTCTCGCCGATCACCAGAGCGCGGATGTCGGTCGCGTCGGCCTCCTTGATGAATTGCTGCACCAGGATGTTGACGTTCACTCCCTGGAACGCCTCGATCACCGACTTGGCCGACTTCACGGTCTCGCCGAGCACCACGCCGATCCCTTGCGTGCCTTCGAGCAGCTTGATGACCACCGGCGCGCCGCCAACTAGGTCGATGATGTCTTCGGCCTCGCGCGGGTCGTGCGTGAAGGCCGTCACCGGCAGACCGATGCCGCGCCGCGCCAGCAGCTGGAGGCAACGCAGCTTGTCGCGGCTGCGGCCGATCGCTACCGACTCGTTCAACGGATAGACGCCCATCACCTCGAACTGACGCAGCACGGCCAGCCCATAGAATGTCACCGAGGCGCCGATGCGCGGGATCACGGCGTCGAAATCCTCCAATCGCCGCTTGCGGTAATAGAGCGTTGGGCGCTTAGACGTGATGTTGATCGAGACCCTGAGCGTATTGATGACCTCGATCTCGTGTCCGCGCGCGCGTGCTGCTTCGCAGATGCGCCGGTGGCTATAGAGGTGCGGATTGCGCGCGAGCAACGCGATCTTCATGGAGGTCCCAAGACGTTGGACAGGGCGTTCAGCCTATCGCACCAATCTGCCGATCCGTAGGGGAGAGGCCTTGCGCTTGCGGCGCGGCTTCGTTGCGTGCGCGCCCAGAAGATAAGAGCGGCCAGGCTCGATCAGAGCGCGGCCTTCGAGCGCGGTACGCCCAAGCAGCATGCGGAAGCCCATCTGGTCGCGATTGGCGAGCGCCAGCTCGATCGGCCAGGCTTGCTCTCCGATCTGGAGCAAGGTCCTGATGATGTAGCGGCGCTCGACCCCGCCGCCGGAATTGCGTACTGCGCGTTCGTCGACGGCGCGCGCCTCGCAAGCCACCTTCATGGCTTCGCTGCGTTGAATTGGGTGCAGTTGGAAACGCAACCAGAGCGCACCGGCACGGCGGAACGGCTCGATGCGGTAGGCGTGCAGCGCGCTGGTTCTCGCCCCGGTATCGATCTTGGCCTTGATCGCCTTTACCCGGAGATCGGGCAGCGCGACCCATTCGCGCCAGCCGATCTTGAGCGGCTCTTTCGGGGTGAGGCGTAATTCCATGGACGGCGAGCTTGGAGCGAGCGGGAACGTTGTTCCGGTTGATTTAGCATAGGAAAACGCGGTTGGCTCTGCTTCTAAGCGGGGTCCCGCTCGCCTATAGTGCTCGTGAAGCAGGCTCTGCGAGGCACGGGCGCCATGGGCAAGAACCAGCACGTGGTGAGCGAGGGCGAGCGCTGGGCGGTCAAGGCGGAAGGATTGTCCGAGCCGCTGGCGATCTTTAAGACCCAGAGCGAGGCATGGGAGAGGGCGAAATCGATCGCCCGGAAAGAGCGCTCGCAGGCACTGCTGTACGGCAAGAACGGACAAATCCGTGCCCGCAACACCTATTGCGCCGACCCGCGCCGACGCAAGGGCTGACCACGCAAACGGCATTTATCGCATCTTCCCCTTTCGGCACAATCCTGTCCGCCGCGTCTCCTGGGGACAGCGACGTTCCAGAGCCCATCGCTTTCAAATACCGTGCGTTCATCTCCTACAGTCACGCCGATACGGATTGGGCGAGATGGCTGCATCGCAGCCTTGAGGGCTTCCGCATCGACAAGGACCTTGTCGGTCGCCAAACCGCGACCGGTCCGATCCCTCCTGCGCTGCGGCCCGTCTTCCGCGACCGCGACAACTTCACCGCCGGCCACACCCTGACAGAGCAGACTCAAGCCGCGCTCGATGCGTCCGCGGCTTTGATCGTCATCTGCTCCCGTCCGCGGCCAAGAGTCCCTACGTCAACGAAGAAGTTCGTCTCTTCAAATCACCGCACCCTGAGCGGCCGATGGTTCCGTTGATCGTCGACGGCAAACCTGACGACGCCCAGCTCGAATGCTTCCCGCCGGCGCTAAAGTTCGAGGATGCCAAGGGCCGCGTCACCAAGAAGCGCGTCGGCAGATGGGTCGGTCTAGAGCGAGAGCAACGCTGTGACGAACGGCGGCGCACACACACAACATAAGGGCGCGCTCGATTCCCGTTCTTGCGTCCTGCGCGGCGCATCCTGGGATCTGGCTTACTTCTATCTGGCTGTAGCCGGGCGCATCAAAGGCACTTCCGGGAATGCGGGCGATAACACCGGCTTCCGTGTCGCTAGGACGCTCGACCGGTAATCTTCCGATAACCCACCGGCAGAAATTCATTTACCGCGTCTGCGAATTTCGCGCGCCGTAAGGCTGCGTAGGTCCCTTTCTTCGCATCTGGCTGCGAAGCTCCTCCACAAAACAGGAGGCGCTTTTATGGACCACAAATCCGGGACCATTCGAGCTATGCTGGCCGGCACGACTGCCGCGCTGTGTCTAGCTTCGACGCTGTTCGTCGGCGCCTGCGCCGTGAAGACGCAGTCGTTCGACTTTCCGGCGATGCGGCTCACCAGTCCGCCGGCTGACGACGCTCAATCCCCGCAACAGCCGCTTTAACTCAGGGGATTGTCATGAAGTTCTTTATCGGCGTGCTGGCGCTGACCGTGATCGGCGCGATCTTCGTCATGCCCGTCGTACTGCTGCTCGGCTTGCATCCGTTGACCGCAAGCGACCGGCAGAGCCTCGAAAAGGATCGCGGCAAGCTGTCCCATATCGAGAGGGAGCTCGCAAGGCCGGCGAGGGCCGCGACGGCAGTCAACTAGCCGACGGTCGGGACTTGATGTAAAAGCCGTTCACATGAGCCCCCCCGATCGCGGCTGGCGGCGGCCGCAGAGCTATCATCACGGCAACCTCAAAGAGGTCCTGCTCGAGGCCGCGCGAAAGCTGATCGAGCAATACGGCCCGGCCGGCTTCAGCCTAACCGAGGCGGCGCGGCTTGCCGGCGTCAGCCCAGCCGCGCCCTATCGTCATTTCCGCGATCGCGATGCGCTGCTGGCGGAGGTTGCCCGTTCTGGCTTCGAGCGCTTCGCCGCTCGGCTCGACATGGCTTGGAATAACGGCGTCCCCACACCGCTTTCTGCCTTCGAGAATCTAGGACGCGCTTATCTCGCTTTTGCCCGCGACGAGCCGGCGAGCTACACTGTGATGTTCGAGACCGGCATCATGCCCGGCACTGATGGGCAGGCGATCCCCGCCGCCGAGCGCGCCTTCGACGTGTTGCAGAAGGCGGCCACCGCGCTCTGCCGCCAGTTGCCCGAGGCCGAGCGCCCGCCCATCAAGTTGATGAGCTTGCACGTGTGGGCCATCTCCCACGGCGTCGCCTCGCTCTTCGCGCAAGGCGGTCTTCAGGCGCGCAGAGTGCCGATGAGCCCCGAGGACATCCTCGAAAGCGCCATGCTGGTCTACCTGAAGGGACTCGGCATCCTGCCCGACGGGAAAAGCCTCAGCGATTAGCGTAGAGCTTGTCGAGGATGCCGCCGTCGCCGAGATGCTCCTTGGTGACCTTGTCCCACCCGCCGAACACATCCTCGACCGTCACCAGCCGAACGTCGGTAAAGTCCTTGGCATGTTTCGCCGCCACGTCCTTGTCGGTCGGGCGGTTGAAATGCGCGGCGATGACCTCCTGCGCCTCGGGCGTATAGAGATATTGCAGATAGGTCTCCGCGATCTTGCGGCTGCCGCGGTCGTCGACCACCTTGTCGACGACCGAGACCGGGAAGTCGGCGCGCAGGCTCACGCTCGGGATCACCAGATCGACCTTGTCCTTGCCGAACTGCCGCCCGATGCCCTGCACCTCGGCCTCGAACGTAACGAGCACGTCGCCGATATCACGTTCGACGAACGTGGTCGTCGCCGCGCGGCCGCCGGTATCGAACACCGGCACGTTCGCGAACAACTTGCGCACGAAGTCCTGGGTCTTCTCCACGTCGCCGTTGAAGGCTTCAAGCCCATAGGCGTAGGCGGCGAGATAGGTATAGCGGCCATTGCCGGAAGTCTTCGGGTTTGGAAAGACCACCTGCACGTCGCTCCGCACCAGATCGTCCCAGTCCTTGATGTTCTTGGGGTTGCCCTTGCGCACCAGGAAGGCCGGCAGCGAGTAGTAGGGGACCGAGTTGTTGGGCAAGCGCGACTGCCAGTCGGCCGGGATCAGATTGCCTTTATCGTGCAGCACCTGGACGTCGGTAACCTGGTTGAAAGTCACCACGTCGGCCTTGAGCCCATCCAGCACCGCGCGCGCTTGTTTCGAAGAGCCTGCATGCGACTGATTGATGGTGAGCTCGACGCCGGTATCCGCCTTGTATTTCGGAATGAATGCCTTGTTGATGTCGGCGAAAAGCTCGCGCGACACGTCATAGGAGACGTTCAGGATGCCCTTGGGTTCCTCGGCCGCAGCCGGGCTGAGCCAAAGCGATGCGGCAACGGCAACGGCGAGAAATCGGGTCATGATCGCTGATCTCCTGGGCGCGAGCTGCAAGATCGAAAAGCGAACCTGCTTACAACGCGGGCGCGCGGCGTGGCAAGTTAAGCAATTGAAAAAGCGTTATTATTTTAATCCATTGCTCGGAAACGGAGTGGTCCTGCCGCCAGGACTTTGGCGCGGCAACACCGTACTAGCCGAAGCGCGTCCTGCGGGGAGAAACGACTTCGCGGGTCGCTAGTTGCCCGCCTGTAGCCAGTTCAGGACGCGCTGCCACTCCGTGTGCGTGCCGTAGAAACTGTTGCGGTCGACGCCTCCTTTGATCCCGGGAACGTGGCCGGTGGTGGTGAACTGCCAGAACGCCCATTTGCGGCCGCGATAGACCGACTCCGGTGTGGCCGCGACCGAGCGCAGCCAGAAATGATAGTCGGTGAGTTCGCCCTCGAGTACCTCCCGGTGGAATTTCAGATCGGTATAGATGATCGGACGCTTGCCGGTATGCGCCTGCATCGCGTCGAGCATGATCTTGATCTTGGCAAGCGCCTTGTCTCGCGGGATTCGTGCCGGGCAGGTCTTGGAATGGCTGTTCCACTCGACGTCGAGCACCGGGGGCAGGGCGTCGTTATCCGGCGGCACGTTCAGCATGAACCAGAGCGCCTGCTCATGCGCCGGACGGCACCAGAAGACGAAATGATAGGCGCCGCGTGCGATGCCGGCGCGCTTGGCGGCATACCAATTGTCGAGGAATTTCGGGTCGAGATGGTCGCCGCCCTCGGTTGCCTTGATGAAGGCGAAGTGGATGCCGGCACCCTGCACCTTCTGCCAGTCGATATCGCCCTGCCAATAGGATACGTCGATCCCCTGGATCGGCATGGTGTGAGCTGCGGCGACGCCGCGATGCGGCTTCTTGTCGGAGAGCGTTCGTGATAGCGCGACGTGCCCGCTTGCGGCGAGAACGGCCAAGCACACAGCGATGACTGCCAGACCGCGACCGCGCAGCGTCATCGAGAATCCCCCAACTCCTATCCAAGCGAGAGCCTGCCTGCTGAATATTAGAATTTTCTTGCCCGGCTGGGGACCCCCAACCGGCCGGTTCGAATGGTCATCCGTTCAGCCGATCAAATTATCCGCGCGGCCCTTGACTCCTTGCCAGCCGAACGCATCTATGTAAATGTGAATAACATTCACACTGAAGGAAGGACCTCGATGCAACTGGTTGCGACCTTGGACGAGTACGGCAAACCGGCCTGGTTCATCGCCACGATTGCCGGTTTCCTCATCTGGTGGCCCATCGGCCTCGGCGTTTTGACCTATCTGATCTGGAGTGGACGCATGGGATGCGGAAATAAGACGCAATGGAAGGACTATCTGACGAGCGAGGCGCGCCGTTTCGGCGGCGGGATGACCGCATTCGGCTCGACCGGCAATCGCGCCTTTGACGACTATCGCGAAGAGACGTTGCGGCGTCTGGAAGACGACGCGAAGGAGTTTCAAGGCTTCTTGCAGCGTCTGCGTCATGCCAAGGACAAGGCCGAGTTCGACCAGTTCATGGCCGAGCGCAGCCGCGGCGGCGTTACCTCTTAGGCGGTTTGCGACCCTGCGAACAGCGAAGCTTAGAGAGGCAACAACAAGAGGGCGCGGGATCTCGGTCCCGCGCCTTTCTTATCGCGGCGGGCATTTCCTGGACGGGGTGCGCTTGTTACCCTACTCGTCGCGTCCACGTGCCACGCTGCTCAATGCATGCAGGACAACGAGGCCGATCAAATCGCCGAGGGACGTCTTTCGCGCGGCATTTTCGAGGATGCGGCGGGCCGGCTGGAGCAGGCCTTCATCCTCACGCTGCCCGAACCGGCTTGTCTTGCCAGCGACGATCCAGTCGGCAGCACCGTCACCATCCATATCTTCTCTCTGGACGAGGCGATTGCGGGGAGCATCGAGAAATTTGTTGGCAACGACGTGCATGTGCGTACGCCTTTCGGCGGCCACACCGCGCCCATCACGCGCCGATCGTCATGGATGTGAGCGAGATCGACGAGATTTGATCGGCTGGGCAGATTTTCCCTCTGCGGCGGCGCCGAAACCGCCGCCGGTCGGCGTCTTGATGACGATCGCCTCGCCTACTTCGAGCACCGTCTGGTCTGAGCCCTTCAGGCGTTCCAACCGACCGCCATTTCGCTTCACCCAATTCTCGCCGGGTTGGCCGTCCTTCCCGCCCAACAGCCCGAATGGCCTGACCTTGCGGAAGCCGGACAGAACCGCGCACTCCATGCGCTGCAAAAAGCGGATGACACGAAGTGTCCCGTCGCCGGCGCGCCATTCTCCTTTGCCGCCGGAGCCGCGCACGATCTCGAAGCGCTCCAGCAGCACCGGATAACGCAGCTCAAGCACCTCCGGGTCGGTCAGCCGCGAATTGGTCATATGCGTCTGCACGGCGGCCGCGCCATCGAAGCCCGGGCCGGCGGGTGCGCCCGAGCAGATCGTCTCATAATATTGGTAGCTGTCATTACCGAAGGTGAGGTTGTTCATCGTCCCTTGCGCCGAGCCCAGCACGCCGAGCGCCCCATACAGACAATTCACGATGGTCTGGCTCGTCTCGACATTGCCGGCCGCGACCGGCGCGGGGTAGCGCGGCTTCAGCATCGAGCCCTTCGGCACCACGATCTTGATCGGCCGGAGGCAGCCGGCATTGAGCGGAATGTCCTCGTCGACAAGCGTGCGAAACACGTAGAGCACGCAGGCCCGGGTGATTGGCTCCGGCGCGTTGAACGCATCTTGTGTCTGGGCGCTGGTGCCGGTGAAGTCGACTGTCGCCTTGCGGGCCTTGCGATCGATCTTGATGGCGACCTTGATGACATTGCCATGGTCGGTCTCAACTTCGAAGCGCGCATTTTTGAGCTTGGAGATCACGCGCGACACGGCTTCCGCTGCATTGTCCTGCACATGGCGCATATAAGCGCGGACCGTGGCAAGCCCGTAATGGCGCACCATCTTGCGGAGCTCGGCGGCGCCCGTCTCGTTGGCGGCGACCTGCGCCTTGAGGTCGGCGATGTTCTGCGCCGGATTGCGCGCAGGATAGGGCGCGCTGGTGAGTAGCTGGAGCACCTCATCCTCGCGGAACCGGCCGCTTGCCACCAGCTTGAATGGATCGATATAGACGCCTTCTTCTTCGATCCGGGTCGCCTTCGGGCTCATCGATCCGGGCGCGATCCCGCCAATATCGGCATGATGCCCCCGCGCAGCGACGAAGAACAGGAGGTCTGGACTATTCTCGCCGAATACCGGCGTCACCACGGTGATGTCGGGAAGATGCGTGCCGCCGTTATACGGCGCGTTCAGCATATAGACGTCGCCCGGCTTCAGCTGGTCGCCGATCTCGCGCAGCACCGTCTCGACGCTCTTGTCCATCGAGCCGAGGTGCACTGGGATATGGGGTGCGTTGGCCACCAGGCGTCCCTTCGCGTCGAAAATGGCGCAGGAGAAATCGAGCCGCTCCTTGATGTTGACGGAGCGCGCGGTGTTTTGCAGCGCATAGCCCATCTGCTCGGCGATCGACACGAAAAGATTGTTGAACACCTCCACCATCACGGGGTCGGCGTGGTTGCTGACCCGCGCCGCCTGCTTCTTGACGATTCGGGTGAGGAGGAGGTCATTGCGCGCGGTGACCTGCACCTGCCATTCGGGCTCGACCACGACCGTCTGATGATCCTCGATGACGAGGGCCGGTCCGTCGATGAGCTGTCCGGGGGCAAGTTCGGCACGCAGAAAGATCGGCGCCGCGTGCCAGCTTCCGGCGGTAAAGAGACGAGTCGTTGCGTGAGGCTCGGTCGGGGTGCCCGACTGCACCGCAAGCTCAGCTGCGGCGATCGGCTCACCGCCGCCGCGCGCCTCGACCTCGATCGCCTCGATTTCGATCTCCTTTTCCGGGCTGATGAAGCCGAAGCGCTTCTGGTGCTGGATCTCGAACAACGCGCGCATGCCGCGCAGGCTTGCCAGTGGGATCGGCAGCGTGCTGTCGGTGCCGAGGTAGCGGAGATGCGCCAGGGCGATCGCCGTGATGGCGCTTGCTTCGATGCGCTGGCTTGTCAACTCCTGCTTTGCCTCCTCATCAAGAGGGGCGCGGATCTTCGCCAGCGCGGCGAGTCCCTCGTCGTCGAGGCGCTTGAGCACGGTGCGCGTGCGCGTCGCGCTGAGCGCGGCAAGCCCCATGCCGAAGGCGGACAACACGCCAGACAGCGGATGAATCAGCACTGTCTTGATCCCGAGTGCGTCGGCGACGAGACAGGCATGCTGTCCGCCGGCGCCGCCAAAGCCATTCAGCACGTAGTCGGTCACGTCGTAGCCGCGCTGCACCGAGATGGTCTTGATGGCGTTGGCCATGTTCTCGACCGCGATTCTGATGAAGCCGTCGGCGATCGCCTCGGGCGTGCGGCCGTCGCCGAGCTTGCGGGCGAGCGACTTGAAAGCCTTGCGTACGGCGTTGGCGTCGAGCGTCTCGTTCTGTCTGGACCCGAAGATGCGCGGAAAGAAGTCCGGCTGCAGCTTGCCGGTCATCGCATTGGCGTCGGTGACCGTGAGCGGACCGCCGCGCCGATAGGAGAGCGGCCCTGGATCGGCGCCCGCTGAGTCGGGGCCGACGCGGAAGCGCTGCGCGTCGTAATGCAGGATCGAACCGCCCCCGGCAGCGACGGTGTGAATCAGCATCATCGGCGCGCGCACGCGGGCGCCCGCCACGAGGCTCTCGAAAGAGCGTTCATAGATGCCGTCATAGTGGCACACATCGGTGGAGGTGCCGCCCATGTCGAAGCCGATGATCTTGCCGAAGCCGGCCGCGCGCGCGGTCTCGACCGCGCCGACCACGCCGCCGGCCGGGCCGGAGAGTATCGCGTCTTTGCCCCTGAACCGGCTCGCCGACGTCAACCCGCCCGACGACTGCATGAACAGCAGACGTGGCGCCTCGCCACCCGCACGGCGCGAACCCCCTTTCCCCTGCGGGAAGAGGGCCGGGGTGAGGGGGGATTTGATCGACGATAGGGCATGGGCGATGCGGTCGACATAGCGGCGGAGCAGCGGCGAGAGATAGGCGTCCACAACGGCGGTATCGCCGCGCCCGACGAACTTCACCAGCGGGCTCACCTCGTGGCTTGCCGAAATCTGCGTGAAGCCCGCGGTGCGAGCGAGCGCCGCTGCCTCGCGTTCGTGCTCGGGATAGGCATAAGCATGCATGAAGACGATCGCGACGGCCGATATACCTTCAGCACGCGCAGCGCGCAGCGCCGTTATCGTCGCCGAGTGATCGAGCGGGGTCTCGACCGCGCCGCCGGCGCGAACCCGCTCTGGCACTTCCGCCACGCGCGCGTAAAGCATTGATGGCTTTTCGATCTTCCGCGCGAAGATCCGTGCCCTGGCCTGATAGCCGATCTCCAGCGCATCGCGAAAGCCTTGGCTCAGCAGCAGCAGCACCGGATCGCCCTTGCGCTCGAGCAGCGCGTTGGTGGCGACGGTCGTACCCATGCGCACGCTGGCGATCGGATCGGCGGGCAGCGGACGGCCACGCGGCACACCGATCAAATCGGCGATTCCGGCAAGGGCCGCATCCTCGTATGCGATTGGATTTTCCGAGAGCAGCTTGCGGGTGAGGAGCCGTCCGTCGGGCGCCCGCGCGACGATATCGGTGAAGGTGCCGCCGCGGTCGATGAAGAACTGCCACTTGCCGGCTCTGCTCATCCGATGTGCTTCAGCCCCGCGGCGTATTGTTTCCATCGCCGCACATAGACGTCCGCAGCGCGCGCGATCATGGCGCGCACCTTCTCGTCGCTCTCGCGCACGGCCTTGGCCGGCGCGCCGAGGATCACCGCATTGTCGGGGAATTCCTTGCCTTCGGTGATCAGCGCCCCGGCGCCGACGAGGCAGTTCGCGCCGATCTTCGCGCCGTTCAGCACGATGGCGCCCATGCCGATGAGGCTCGCGTCGCCGATCGTGCAACCATGCAGCACGACGTTATGGCCGATCACGCAGCCCGCGCCGATGGTGAGGGGAAAGCCCGGGTCGGTATGCAAGGTCGCATTGTCCTGGATCTGCGAGCGCGCGCCGATCTCGATCCAGTCATTGTCCCCGCGCAGCACCGAGCCGTACCAGATGCTCACGTCGGAATGGAGCCGCACTTTGCCGATCAACACCGCGGTCTCCGCGACCCAATAGAGTCCGTCCGCCGGAAGCTCGGGGCTCGTCCCATCGAGTTCGTAGATGGCCATGCGGTTTCCCTTCGCTTCGGTTATTGCGATCCACCGGCGCGCTGCGGCGCCTTCTTCTTCGCCAGCTCGCGTTGGAGTCGGGCGATCTCGCCGCGCAATGCGCCGTTCTCGAGTTCGGCATACATGGTCGCGGCGTGGGCGGCGAGTCTCGCCAGCATGGCGCGCTCATTGGCATCGAGGTCGGTGCCCGAGGTGTGGGGCCCGTAAAAGGACACGGCGTAGCAGCGCAATGGGCTCGCCGCCGGCACCGCAACGACCGGCCTGGCGAGTCCATCCGGCAGGCCGGCGGAGGTTCCGTCTTCCTCCGGCACGGTGAACGGCTTCCCCGAAGCGAGCGGAGCCAGCAGTGGCGCGCCGGACTCAAACTCGGCCGCCGCGCGTTCATCCCAACCCTCCGCGTTCGGCCCGCGGACGAAATTGTGTCCGGCCCGGAGAAACGAGGCGGCCGAGGTGAGTTTGAGCTTTTGGAACGGCTCCTGCGCCAGCAGTCTGTCGATCTGCGCTAGTTCCTTGGCCTTCAGCATGGCCGAGCTCAACTCCCGCTCCACAGCGTCAAGCGATCGATTGAAATAGCGGTCGGCGAGATGCACGGCGCCCTCATGCAGCTTGGTGATCAGAAAGATGGTGACGCCGCCAATGAGCAGCCATGCCCAGCCCGGCATCTGCAAATGCTCCTGCATGCGTTCCACCTGATGGTGCAGCACCAGCACCGGGATGCTCAGGGTGAGACCGAGAATCGTCACCCGGCGGAGCGGGATCGCGACGCTCACGACCCGCGGCCGCCGCAGTGCCTCGAACACGAACAGGCACAGAATGCCGTTCACCAGATAGAGCAGCCCGATAATGTCCTCACTCGGCGTGAAGTCGCCCCAACGTGTCTCGAAGATCGTCGTGGTCGAGGCGAGCTCGGCGATCAGAAAAGCCGGGAGGCCGATCAGACAGCCCCAGATCACCCAGCGCACGCGTTGAGAGTCTTCCGGCGTCTGCGTGCGCCGCCGGTCGAAGAGGATCGCAAGCGCGCCGACATCGACCGCGAAGCCCGCCAGGATCGTGGCGCGGGTGATCGTCTCGGTGGGATGGCCGAACACGCTGCCATAGGACGCGAGCAGAGCGATCGCGAAGAACAGCGCTACAACCGGTAGTGCGCGCTCGACGGGCTGCCATCGCGGCTCCGTCTTGTTGTTGGGAACGCGCAGCACGAACAGCAGCAGCGCCGCGTAGCCGGCAGCCTGGGCGAAGACGGTGGTAAGGTCGTGAGCGAGCAGGATCGTCGGCCATTGCGCCAAGATCGCCTCGAAGGCGTAGACTTGGCCTGGGTTGAACCAATTCACATAGAGAAAGAAGCCCCAGCTCATCGCCCCGGGCCTGCTCCAGACCAACCACGCCGCCGCTAGGATCACCAGGATGCCGGCGATCTGGCAGAGCAGGTTCACGATGCGAACGAGGAAATTGGAGGGCGATTGCTCGGCGATCAGCGTCACCTGCCGCGCCGGCCTTCCGTCGCGCGCCACAAGGTCGATCGTGGCGGCTTGGCCGGGCAGCATGTAGTCCACGCCGCCGAACACGGCCAACGCGTTGCCGCATTGGGCAATCTCCCCGAGCCTGCAGCGCATGCGTTCGAGATCGAGCTGGTCTCCGACCCGGATCCCGGCGCGCCAGGCCGGCGACGAGGCCTCGTCGGGGAAAGGCCCGTCGACGTCATAGATCAGCCCGTCATTGTTCGCCGAGAATCCCAGCGAGCCGAGCGGCTGCACCACCCTGATCAGATCGGGGACGATCAGCGCGAGGCCCCACAAGGTCAGCACGATCAGCAGAATCCGGCTTGGGGTCATGGAAGCACGGTCACCTCGGGCAGCGCGGCAAGTGTGGATAAGCGCGACGCTTTCATTGCCAGGAGGGCGTAAGCATTCCGTAATCGCGCCTGCTGGCAAGCGGAAAGCATGGCTGGGTGAGGGAGATGCCCACAGCGAAAAAGCAGGTCCGCCGCCTCTCGCCGCCCAGCCGCCGGTAGCGACGCCTGCCGCCACCAATCCGCTCGACCGCTGGTTCGAGTTCGGCGCTGCGGGATCGAGTGTCGGAACCGAGCTCCGCGCCGGCGTCGCCACGTTCCTCACGATGGCCTACATCATGTTCGTCAATCCGGCGATTCTCGCGCAGACCGGGACGGATCATGGTGCGGTGTTCGTCGCCACTTGCCTGGCCGCGGCGGCCGGCTCGCTGCTGATGGGGCTCCTCGCCAACTACCCCATCGCGCTCGCCCCCGGGATGGGGCTCAACGCCTATTTTGCCTTCACCATCGTACCGGAGTTGGGCGGCAACTGGCAGCTTGCGCTCGGTTGCGTCTTCGTGTCGGGCGTCTTGTTTTTCCTGCTCTCGCTGTCGCCGTTGCGCGCTTGGCTGATCGACGCGATTCCGATGAGCCTGAAGCTCGGCCTGCTCAAGCTCATCTTCGCGTAATGCGTTGCCGCAGCCTCGGGCCTTGTAACCCCCACCCCCCTCGGCTATGAGGGTCACCGATTAGCGCCATCAGCCTCAAGTGGTGAGTATGGATACCGACGTCTCGAAGCAGCCGCCGCGCTACGGCGGCAACGTCTTCATCGTATTCATTACCTCCCTCAGCGCCGCCATCGTGGTGGCGGGGGGATTTGGCATCGTCGTCCAGGCCTTTGTCCTCGCCATCGCCAATCTGTTCGCCCTTGGGCATATGTTCGTGTGGCTCTGCAGCGCCGCGAACGCGGCCCTGACCGCCTGGCTTGCGCTTTGGACCTTCGCCCGATCCTGGCATGTGGAGCGGCGCCTCAGGGCCGGCCTCGAAGTGGACGAGCCCAAACTGTCGATTCTGGCAAATTTCCGCGGTTCGTGAGCCGAAAAGCCCGGCAATCCCGAGACCCATTTTCGGTTGATTCTTCCGATGCGGGCGCGCTCAAAAGTCCTTATGCTCTGGCCCAAGCAATGAACCCTGGGGGAACTCGATAATGTCGATTTGGGGCAAGCTCGCTGGTGCGGCCGCCGGGCTCGCGATCGGAGGACCGATCGGCGCCTTGCTGGGAGGCGTGGCTGGGCACTACGTCATCGATAAAGACAAGGAGGAGGACGGCCCGGCCGAGAACCAGGTCGCCTTCACTGTCGGCGTGATCGCGCTGGGCGCCAAGATGGCCAAGGCTGACGGCGTCGTCACCATGGACGAGGTCAACGCCTTCAAGGAAGTGTTCAAGGTCCCCGACGGCGAGATGAAGAACGTCGCCCGCGTGTTCAATCTCGCCAAGCAGGATGTCGCCGGCTACGAGGCCTATGCCGAGCAGCTCGCCACCATGTTCAAGGGCAATCGCAAGCTGCTTGAAGATGTGCTTGAGGGCTTGTTCCATATCGGCAAGGCCGACGACGCGCTCCATGCGCGCGAGGAGCAATTCCTCGCCGGCGTCGCCAAACGCTTCGGCCTGACCGACACCGAGTTCGCCTATATCAAGGCGCGTCACGTCATCGCCGCCAAGCGCAACCCGTATGACGTGCTCGGCGTGAAGCCGTCCGTCAGCAACGAAGAGCTCAAGAGCCACTACCGCAAGTTGATCGCCGAGAACCATCCCGACAAGCTGATGGCGCGTGGTGTGCCCAAGGAGTTCGTGGTGCTCGCCACCGAGAAGGTCGCCACCATCAACGAGGCTTATGACGCCATCGCCAAAGAGCGCGGGATGTAGCCGGCCTGCGATGTGCGCCATCCCGGCGCAAGCCGGGATCCAGGAGATGAACACGCCGCGTCTGCTGGTCTGGATTCCGGCTCGCGCCGGAATGACGGAGTCTACTTCAAATCATGACCGCCGCCCCTGACAGTCCGCTCGCTACGCTATGGTGCCCCGCCCCGAACGTGGAGGCCCGCCTAGGCGGCCGCAAGCCGGACATGCTGCTCCTGCACTATACCGGCATGGAATCTGCGGAGGCTGCGCTCGACTGCCTGACGCGGCAGGAATCGGGAGTCTCGTGTCATTATTTCGTCGACGAGGATGGGCGCGTTGCCCAGTTGGTGGCCGAGGAGCAGCGCGCCTGGCATGCCGGCCAGAGTCTCTGGGACGGCGAGACTGACATCAATTCCTGCTCGATCGGCATCGAGATCCACAATTCGGGGCACGATTTCGACTATCCCGATTTCCCCGAAGCGCAGATGCGCGCGGTCGAGGCGCTTTGCCGCGACATTTTAAGCCGGCACGCCATACCGCCCGCCCGTGTGCTGGCTCATTCGGACGTGGCGCCGGGCAGGAAACGCGATCCAGGCGAGAAGTTCGACTGGGCGCGGCTCGCGCGGGCCGGCGTCGGATTATGGGTTCCGCCGGCGCCGCTCGAAGGCGATGCGGGGCTGGGCCCGGGCGATGAAGGCAAGGCGGTCGCCGCACTGCAGCGGGCGCTGCTCGCCTTCGGCTATGGCGTCGAGGTGACCACCACTTATGGCACCGGCCTCGAGAAGGTCGTCGAGGCGTTTCAGCGCCATTTCCGGCCGGCCCGCATCGATGGCCGTGCCGATCGATCGACGCGCGAGACGCTGGGGCTGTTGCTCGAAGCTATTGTGGCCAGGGCTTGACGGGCGCCGTGGAGGGCCGCGCAGGCGGTATGGCGCGCAAAGAAGCCCGCTCCAACTCTGAAGCGGGCTTTCGCGAGCCGTAAGGAACCGGAGCGCGGTTAGTTGCCGCTTGAGAAATTCTCCTGCGCCGTCGCAATGTTGCCGGCAGGGTCCTTCATGAAGGACTCTCTGGCGGCGGCATTGCCGAAGCAATAGGTTTTGCCGTCGATTTTCTCGCTGATCGAGCAATCGGTGAGCTTCTTCTGCCCGCCAACCAGGCCCATGGCGCAGTAATTCCCGAATTCGCCCGCGACCGCCGCGAGCGCCGCGGACCCGGCGCCGAGCAGCATCGCGCCGGCAAGCATGGAAACGAAATAGACTCTGTTCATGGACGTCTCCTCTTTGGTTGGGTTTTAGAATTTTCCGGGGCGTCATGGCGGCAAAACCCGGGGCGCGTCAATGACAAAAACTCTGCCATCGCGCGGCCAGCTCTGCCCTGAATCGGAACTTAATTGGTTACTTCGAAATCCATGCCCTCGAAGGTATAGAGCGGCTCTTGGGTCCAGATGCCGTCCTCCTGCACCGGGACCTTGTGCATCTTGATGTCGGTCACTTTCAGCTTGCCGGTCTTCTCGTCCAGCCAGAAATCGATGTCGTAATATTCGTCCTTGCTGCCCGGTTTGCGGAAATCGGTGCAGGCGAAATACTGCCCGTCCTTCTTCAGGTGACGGATCGGCTGGTGCATCTCGATGAAT
>DASQKJ010000027.1:0-7197 GCA_035630595.1 Methyloceanibacter sp. | reverse complement strand
CCGCACCGGGCTGCTGCCCTTCGTCTTCGATGCCGGCATGGGCTTCGAGCGCTATGTCGATTACGCGCTCGATGTGCCGATGTATTTCGTCTATCGCGACGAGCGCTATATCGACGTGGCCGGCGCCTCGTTCAGGGACTTCCTCGCCGGCAAGCTTGCGGCGCTTCCGGGCGAGTTGCCGACGCTCGACGATTGGGCCGATCATCTCACCACCCTGTTTCCTGATGTGCGGCTCAAGCGCTTCCTCGAGATGCGCGGCGCGGACGCGGGCTCCTTCGCTCAGATCCTGGCGCTACCCGCGCTCTGGGCCGGACTGCTTTACGACCAGCAGGCGCTCGACGGCGCCTCGGCGCTGACCGAGGATTGGACCGTGCAGGAGCTCCAGGCTTTGCGCGACCGCGTTCCCCGGCTTGGGCTCAACACGCCATTCCGCGGGCGGACCTTGCGCGAGGTCGGTCGCGAGATGGTCGACTTGGCGCTTGGTGGCTTGCGGCGGCGCGCCCGGCTCGACCGCCGGGGCGAGGACGAGCGCAAGGCGTTGGCACCGCTCGTGGAGACCGTCGAGGAAGGCCGCTCGCCGGCCGACCGCCTGCTTGCCGACTATCACGGCCCCTGGCGCGGCGACATCGACCAGCTGTTCGCCCGCACGGCACTTTAGTTGGGCTTGACCGTATAGGTCCCGCTAACCATATACTGTCCAAGTCACCGTCCCTTCCGCTACCCTGCACGGAGGGACGCTAGTCCGTCCCCCTAAAGACGGATGTCGTCGGCGACAGAGTCTCCTTTCTCTGTCGCCGACTTTTTTTGCGCGCCGGACGGATGCTTATTTCAGGTTCGCGAGCGCGTCGCCGAAACCCAGCAGCGCAACCGGGATGCCGATGCCGGCCTCAGGCGTGTCGAAGATGATGAACATGGCGGTCTGGCCCTTCTTCATCTTGGCGATCACCTCGTCCTGCAACACCACCTCCGCCACGCAGCCGCGCTTGCCGCATTTGAGGAAGGGCGCGTTGCCCACATCCTGGCCGTCGATCTTGAGTCCGAGTCCGGTGGGCAACAGCACGCCGAGCGGCACCACCACGCGCAACAGCTTCTTGTCCTCGCCGACGGCTTTGTAGAACACCACCGTCAAACCGACATTCGGCCGATCCTCCGCGGTGACGCTCTGCACCAACGCACATTTCTCTTCCTTGGCGCCGGGAGGCGTGCGGCAGGAGACCTGCCATGCCCCATGCGTTCCCTTGACGATGCTGCCGGGGCCGGTGGCGACGGGCGCGGCTTCGGGCGATGCCGCTTGCGCGCTCGCCGGTCCCGCCAAGCCAAGCATCAGGCAGAGCGCGACGCCTGAAGCAGCGAGCGCTCGCGAAACGGGTGCAAGCGGAAGGCTGGGCGTGTTTGCCATCCTACTAATGAAACCGGCGCACGGGTATATTCAAGCGCGAATCGTCTCGCTGGAGACTAGATGGTGAGGAGACGGGCCGCGACGCTGAGTTGCGCAACATAGAAAACCGCCTTCGCCGAGTATTGGGGCCAAATTTCGACACGGGATAAACGCCCGATACCTTGGTCGCCCTGAAAAATCTGCGCGGCGGGCGTGCATATGCCGCAGCAGCGCCCTGAATCATGAGTGTTGCCAATCTATTTCCTTTATGATTTGAACACCGGAAAAGAGCCTCCAGACCCCGCGATGCGCGCGGAAGCCTGGGCAAGCAAACGACGGTGGGGGCGACGCCTTTATCGCTATTGCACTTTCGCGCCGCCCTTGCTTCGATCGAGCGGCGTGGGCGCCGCTCGTTTCGCCCGCGCCCGATAGTGGAAAGCTTGTCGCCGACTCCTGACGGAGATCAAAGACGGGCTCGGGAGCAGGTCTAAGGAGTGGAAGGAATGGCGCTCTTCGATCGAATCAAGTCGATCCTGTTCGCTGCGGCGAGCTTTGGCTTATGCGGCGCGGCCTATGCCAAAGACGGGCAGCCGGTCCCGTGGCAGATCGGCTTCCAGCCGGCCGCCTCTCCGATCATGGAGCAGATCCATTCGTTTCACACCTATGTCACCATCATCATCACAGTGATCGCGCTCTTCGTCCTGGCACTCCTCGTCTATGTGATGGCGCGCTTCAACGAGAAGCGTAATCCGACGCCCTCGCGCACCACGCACAATACCCCGCTCGAGATCGCCTGGACTGTGGTTCCGGTGCTCATTCTCGTCGCCATCGCGATTCCCTCATTCCGGCTGCTGTTCGCGCAATACGATTTTCCCAAGGCCGACCTCACCATCACCGCCACCGGCAGCCAGTGGTACTGGAGCTATGAATATCCGGACCACGGCATCAGCTTCGACTCGATCATGGTCCCCGACGCCGACCTGAAGGAAGGCCAGCCGCGCCTCCTCACGGTCGATCGCGAGGTCGTCGTGCCGGTGAACAAGAACGTGATCGTTGGGGTTAAGGCCAATGACGTGATCCACGACTGGGCGCTTCCGGCGTTCGGCGTGAAGCTCGACGCGGTGCCCGGCCGGCTGCAGAGCACCTGGTTCAGGGCCGAGCGCGAGGGCGTTTTCTACGGTCAGTGCTCCGAGCTGTGTGGGCGCAACCATGCCTTCATGCCGATCGCCGTCCGCGTCGTCTCCGAAGCGGAGTTCGACGCGTGGTTGGCCAAGAACAAGTCGAGCGCCGCGGTCGACGACGCGAGCCGCGTGGCGACGGTCCAGCAGTAGGGCCCCTGCCGGCAGCGGGACGAAAGCAGCATCGCCTTAGACGGCACCAGGACGGAACGGATAAGAAGAGCGGATAAGGAAGAAAAGCCATGGCACATAGCGCCCATGCCGAAGCCCATCACGAGGATCACCCGACCGGAATAGGGCGCTGGCTGTTTTCGACCAACCACAAGGATATCGGTACGATGTACCTGGTCCTGGCGTTGATCGGAGGCATCATCGGCGGAGTATTGTCGATGGCCATGCGCGCCGAGCTCATGGAGCCGGGGATGCAGATCTTCGGCAATGCCGAAGTGTTCAACGTATTCGTGACGGCGCACGGGCTGATCATGGTGTTCTTCATGGTCATGCCGGCGACCATGGGCGGGTTCGGCAACTGGATGGTGCCGCTCATGATCGGCGCGCCCGACATGGCCTTTCCGCGCATGAACAACATCTCGTTCTGGCTGTTGGCCGCCGCCTTCACGCTGCTGGTCGCGTCCTTGTTCATGCCCGGTCCTCCCGGCGCCAAGGGCGTCGGTGGCGGTTGGACGATCTATGCGCCGCTCTCCACCAAGGGCACCCCGGGGGTGGCGATGGATTTCGCCATTCTCGCCCTGCACCTTGCCGGCGCATCCTCGGTCCTCGGCGCAATCAACTTCATCACCACGATCTTCAACATGCGCGCGCCGGGCATGACCCTGCATAAGATGCCGCTATTCGTTTGGTCGGTTCTGGTGACCGCTTTCCTGCTGCTGCTGTCGCTGCCCGTGCTGGCCGGCGCCATCACCATGCTCCTGACCGATCGCAATTTCGGCACGGCGTTCTTCGATTCGGCGCATGGCGGCGACCCGCTGCTGTGGCAGCACCTGTTCTGGTTCTTCGGCCACCCGGAAGTCTACATTCTCATCATTCCGGGCTTTGGCATCGTCAGCCAGATCGTCTCGACCTTCTCGCGCAAGCCGGTGTTTGGCTATCTCGGCATGGCCTATGCGATGGTCGCCATCGGCGTGATCGGCTTCGTGGTGTGGGCGCATCATATGTACGCCGCCGGCATCAGCGTGAACACGCAGGCCTATTTCGTATTCGCCACCATGGTCATCGCCGTGCCGACGGGCGTAAAGATCTTCTCCTGGATCGCCACGATGTGGGGCGGCTCGCTGAATTTCCGCGCGCCGATGCTGTGGGCGCTCGGCTTCATCTTCCTGTTCACCATTGGCGGCGTCACCGGCGTGGTGTTGGCCAATGCCGGCGTCGACCGTTCCTTCCATGACACTTATTATGTGGTGGCGCACTTCCATTACGTGCTGTCGCTCGGCGCGGTGTTCACCGTCTTCGGCGCCTGGTACTACTGGTTCCCCAAGATGTGGGGCTACATGTACAGCGAGACGACCGCCAAGCTGCATTTCTGGCTGATGTTTGTCGGCGCGAACCTGACCTTCTTCCCGCAACACTTCCTTGGGCTCGCCGGCATGCCGCGCCGTTACGCGGACTATCCGGACGCCTTCGCGGGCTGGAATTTCGTTTCCTCGATCGGCTCCTACCTCGCTTTCGCGGGCTTCCTGGTCTTCCTGTTCGGCATCGCCCAAGCCTTCGCCCGCAAGCAGCGTGCGCCCGCCAATCCGTGGGGCGCCGGCGCGACGACTCTCGAATGGACGCTGCCTTCGCCGCCGCCGTTCCACACCTACTACACCTTGCCGCGCATCAAATGAGGACAGGCGCCGCGAGGCTTTGGGCGTTCTTTTGCGGCATTGAATCGAGTGAGTGAGGCATGGCCGACGTCGCAATTCCTGTAACGGCCGGGACGGTCGAAGCCGATACCGGCGGCGACGTCGCCGACTATGTCGCGCTGACGAAGCCGCGAGTGATGTTCCTCGTGGTGTTCACCGCGCTTGCCGGGCTCGTTGCGGCGCCCGGCGCCATGCATCCGGTGCTCGCCATCGCGGCGCTGATCTGCATCGCGGCTGGCGCCGGCGCCTCCGGCGCGCTCAATATGTGGTACGACGCCGACATCGACGCGCGGATGGCGCGGACCGCGGCGCGGCCCGTGCCGCGCGGGCGCGTATCGGCGGAGGAGGCGCGCTCTTTCGGCACCGTGCTTGCCATCGGTTCGGTGATCTGCCTCGGGGTGATGGCCAATTGGCTTGCCGCGGAGCTGCTCGCGCTCACCATCGGCTTCTATGTCTTCGTCTACACGATGTGGCTCAAGCGGACGACGCCGCAGAACATCGTCATAGGCGGCGCCGCGGGCGCAGTGCCGCCAATGATCGGCTGGGCGGCGGCGACCGGCGCAGTGAGCCTCGAATCGTTCATCTTGTTTCTCATCATCTTTGTCTGGACGCCGCCGCATTTCTGGGCGCTGGCCTTGCTGCGGACCGGCGACTATGCGCGGGCAGGGGTGCCGATGCTTCCCGTCGTGGCAGGCCCCGACGCCACGCGGCTGCAAATCCTGATCTACAGCGTCATCCTGGCGCCGCTCGGCATGCTGCCAGCCATCGTCGGTCTCGGCGGCACGCTCTATATGGTTGCCGCCTCCGTGCTCGGCTCGCTGTTCGTGGTCATGGCCTATGATTGCTACCGGAAGCGGGACGGGGAGGAGGCGGAACGCGCGGCGAAGAACCTGTTCGCCTATTCCGTGCTTTACCTGTTCCTGCTCTTTGCGGTCATCATCGTCGAGCATGGCATCGGCATCGGCGGCGGCGCCCGGCCGTCCCTTTGGGCAGCGTGATGCAAGATGCGGAACAGGAGCGCCAACGCCGCCAACGCACCCGATCTTTGGCCATCGCCTGGATCCTGGCGGCGCTCGTGGTGCTGTTCTTCATCGTCACCATTGTCCGGCTCGGCGGCCATGTGGCCAACCGGGCATTCTGACCTGAGGCGAATGCCATGACCGGCAACGGCCAGCACGATCGTCAGGCCAAGAGAACGTCCCGGCACGGCCCCGTGGCGCTCCTGCTGGTCGGGCTGGTTGCCTGCATGACCGGGCTCGCCTTCGCCGCCGTACCGCTCTACCGCCTGTTCTGCCAGGTGACCGGTTATGGCGGCGTGCCGCAGCGGGCCGAGCAGGCACCGGGCGAGGTCCTCGATCGCACCATCCGCGTTCGCTTCGACGCCAATGTCGATCGCGCTCTGCCCTGGAGCTTCGTGCCGGTCGATCGCGTGGTTGAGGTCAAGATCGGCGAGACGGGCCTAGCCTTCTTCAAGGCCACCAACACGTCCGACGCCCCGGTCGCCGGCACCGCCGTGTTCAATGTGGTGCCCGAGCAGGCCGCGCGTTACTTCGCCAAGATCGAATGCTTCTGCTTCAAGGAACAGACGCTGCAACCCGGCGCCAGCCTGGACATGCCGGTGAGCTTCTTCGTCGATCCCAAGATCGTCGAGGACGAGGACACCAGGAATATCGGCGAGATCACCTTGTCATATACTTTCTACCGGACCGGCAAGGAGCCCGGCGTCGCCGCAGCCACAGAGGCGGGCAAGTCGGGATCGTGATTGTGACGTGAGGCGGGGCGCCGCCTCGGGAGGCTTGGGAGGAACAGGAGCGAACCATGGCTGAAGCGAACGCCAAAGAACACGACTATCATCTCGTCAATCCAAGCCCATGGCCGATCGTGGGCGCAGTCGGCGCGCTGGCACTGGCGATCGGCGCGCTCATGTTCTTCATCTCCAAGAAGGCTGGCGATCCGCAGCTCTGGTACGTGATCCCGGGCCTCGTGCTCGTCATCATCACCATGTTCGGCTGGTGGCGCGACGTCATCAAGGAGGCGCATGAGGGCTACGAGACCCCGGTGGTGCAGCTCCATCTGCGCTATGGCATGATCCTGTTCATCGCCTCCGAGGTGATGTTCTTCGTCGCCTGGTTCTGGGCCTATTTCGACGCGGCACTCTATCCCGATAGCGCCGTTACCTATGCCCGCACCCAGGTGCTCGGCGGCCAGTGGCCGCCCATTCCGAGCGCCGAGGCCGACGTTCCGGGGCTCGGCAGCTTCAAGCACGCGTTCGATCCTTGGGGACTGCCCTTCGTCAACACCCTGATCCTGCTCACTTCGGGCACCACGGTGACCTGGGCGCACCATGCGCTGCTTCACAACGACCGCCAGGGCCTCAAGTGGGGTCTCGTCCTCACCATCGTGCTCGGTGCGCTCTTCACCGTCGTGCAGGTCATCGAGTATGTGGGCGCCGGCTTTTCCTACTCGGGCAACATCTACGGCGCGACCTTCTTCATGGCGACTGGCTTTCACGGTTTCCACGTCATCATCGGCACGATCTTCCTGATCGTCTGCCTGGTGCGCGCCAACCTCGGACACTTCACCTCGACCCAGCACCTCGGCTTCGAGTTCGCCGCCTGGTACTGGCACTTCGTCGACGTGGTGTGGCTGTTCCTGTTCAGCTGCATCTATGTGTGGGGCGCGGGCGCCCACACCGCCGCCGGCGGGCACTAGCCCGGATTTCTCACACTCGATGTGCCTGCGTTGCTCATTCGGCGAGGCAGATGCCGTAGATGCCCGC